>JAAFGW010000184.1 GCA_010365175.1 Sulfuriferula multivorans
GTTGACCGGCTTGATACAGTTTGTTCCAGTGTTGAATTTATTCGGCCCGGTGATTGCTGCGCTCGCATTTATCCACTATGGCCTCGCACGTCTGAATCAACAACGACGCCTTAACGATCCGAAGCAAACCGCAGCCTGAACCCTTCATCGAGGTTGATCTCCTGAGCGGTCTGCGCCCCAATAACACACCGCTCCAGACTGGATGGCATCACCGCACGCCCATTCACCGCCAGATAGCGGCCCGCCATGATTTCCGCTTCGGTACGCGGCACGGATTGTGGCGATCCGGAATCAGCATAACCTTGCGGATAAATCGGTTTCCCCTCGGCATCATATTTGTCGGTCGCACCCAGCGTATGCAATAACTCGTGTGCAATCACAATGTTGTTCTGGTCAGTCTGTTCGGGGTCGGCATAAGCATGCACCACACCGATCAACCCTTTTTGCAAGCCCAGCGAATGTTGTAGCGCAATGCCGTCCTGTGGCGCGTGATACAACACATATAGCTTGATCCTGCCAAGCTGCGGAAGCAGCTGACCAGACTGTTGATACACCCACCAGCGCAGCTTCAAACTCCAGAGTATGGTTTTCAGCACACTGCCATCGAGTGGGGGTGCAGGCGGATGGGCTTTCAGTTCGGGCTTTAATGTCACCTCCATGGCAGGGGAAAATTTCATGCCATATCGCGTCGTCTCACGTTCGATAAAGGCGTTGATGGCAGAAAAGTCATCCACTTGCAACGCACGTATCGTCTCGCTCGCAAGCGCTGATCCATCCCCATTGATCGGAATCACGTCCACCGCTAACGGCACCCGCCAGCCGCGTGCCTTGCTCTGCTCAAGCCAGGTCAGTCCCAGCGCGGCGGCCAGAAGGCCTAGAAGGATCAAAATCCGAAATCGTCGAAAAGTCATAGGCTGGAAACAAATAGGGTGCTAAAAGATTTTTACTTCACCTATCCAGCGGACTCACCACCCCGCGCCCGCCCCGATTCAGCACATGCGTGTAAATCATCGTCGTCTGTACATCCTTGTGGCCGAGCAGTTCCTGCACCGTACGGATATCGTAGCCGGACTGCAGCAAGTGCGTCGCGAACGAATGTCGCAGCGTATGCGGGGTCGCCGGTTTGTTTAAATTGGCGTCGCGCGCCGCCTGACGCACCGCCCGCTGCACCGCCTGGTCGCTCACATGATGCCTGCGCTCAACATCGCTGCGCGGATCGATCGATCGTTTTGTAGCGGGGAACACATATTGCCAATGCCATTCGCGCCCCGCCGCCGGATACTTGCGGGCTAAAGCAAAAGGCAGATACACATCGCCAAATCCCGCCTCCAAATCCCGCTCGTGCAAACCCTTCACCCGTGCCAGATGCTGTTGCAGCGGCTCGATCAGACTTTGCGGCAGCATCGTTACCCGGTCCTTATTCCCCTTGCCTTCGCGCACGATCAGTTCACGCCGCTCGAAATCGACATCTTTCACCCGCAACCGCACCCCTTCCATCACCCGCATCCCGGATCCGTACAACAGGCGAGCAATCAAACCGGAAGTGCCCGTAACCCGCTCCAGCAAGTGTAGCGTTTCCTGCACGGTCAACACCACCGGCAAGCGCTTGCCGGCCTTCGCCGTGGCTACCTCACCCAACCACGGCAAGTCAATAGAAAGTACATCCCGATATAAAAACAACAACGCGCTTTTCGCCTGATTCTGCGTTGAAGCGGAAACCTTGCCGGCTACAGCAAGATGCGTGAGAAATTGCTCTACCTCACCCGCGCCCATATTCTTGGGATGACGCTTTTTATGGAACAAAACAAACCGCTTTACCCAATCGGTATACGCCTGTTCAGTGCGAATGCTATAGTGCTTCAGCCGTATTTTGTCCCGGACCTGATTCAGTAAACGCGGGGCATCCGGGGCAGCTTGGGAAGGTGTAGGCAATGGACGCATTTAATATTCCTGATAGGACGGAAAATAATATTGTTGTCATTGATAGTAAAAGAATATATCTTTATACGCACGTATTATACGTCAGCATGACGCATTATATTCCGTCTTTTAGGATGGACACTTAACGTTAGGCCAGCTCAGGAAACTTTAAAATGCCATATGTAAATATTCAAATCACGCAGGGCGCTACACGTGAGCAAAAGGCACAGTTGGTTAAGGACGTGACAGACTCCCTTGTTCGAGTGCTTGGAAAAAAACCCGAAAACACTCACATAGTCATCCAAGAGATTGCAGAAGAAGACTGGGGCTTCTCGGGGTTGCTAACTGACGACTGGAAAAAGCAACAGGCAAAAGAAAGCAATGGCGCTTAGGGTCAATAGTCATAGCATAGGGCCTAACCCTGCGCTCAAGCGGGACGCGCCAAAAGCGGCGCGCCCCTTACCTCTACGTTAGGCATCAAATCACAGAAAGGTAATCGCATGTGGAAAGTCGAAGAAGAGTTTTCAATTCACCTTGGCGGTAATACCTATATCAACACGCCAAATCTCATTGTCTATCAGGGAACGTCAATTTTCCAAGTCCGTCGCGAAGAAGACGATGGCACACTCGGTATTGACTTCGATGTTTTCGATTCGAAAGGTCAACGAATAGCAACTTTCAAAAAGGGTATTGTTGTTCAAGGTGACGAAGCAAACTACAAGATTGAAACAGGTCACGAAACCTATTCAGTTACTGAGCGTTCTTCGGGAAGGCTTATTGCTCGAGTTCAGCGCCGAGGTGTTCAAGGAGCTGAACTCGATGTTCAGGTACATATGTATTTGCCGAATGGTTTTCTCTTGGATGCTGGGCCGCAATCAACAAATCTAGGCGGAATAACCATGACTGGTAGTGTAATAAAAAATTGTGGTGCTGGCATTGTAATTGGCTAAAAGGCCTAACCCTGCATTCGAGCGGGACGCCGCAAAAGCGCGGCGCCCCTCAATTTTACGTTAGGCCGATCCAGAGCATGCGCTTACCTTACATCTTCATTTCGGGGCTTGCTGCGTTCGCACTTTTAGTTCCTTCGGGTACTTCGTTCGCGCAGATTTTCTTTAAGAGCTCTGCCTTATCGGCTTCGGTCATCGACGCTGATACTAGCGAACCCGTTTCAGGCGCAGTAGTGGTTGCACTCTGGAATCTTGAGAAACCTCGTTTCTTGCATGGCCACGATTACGAGGTCCTAAAGAAAATTGAAACCTTAACAGACCAGAGCGGCAGATTTAGTTTGGAGGCGTGGGGACCCAAGTTTGTATGGCCGTCATGGAGAATGGACGGTGGTTCCCCGTATGTGTATATCTTGAAGAGCGGGTATCAGTTTGAAATTATAGGGAACTACTCAGATGACTTTGCTCGTTTGGGGTGCCCTGGCTCGCAGTTTGCCAAAATGACACGCGGCATTCCAACACACACGAATTCTCTTGTCGTCGTATCGGGGAACACGTGCCAAATAATTCTAAAACGGCCTACTGAAGCGCCCGAAGAATACGCGTCCAGATTGTCAATGATTCGCCGTGACCTTTGCGATTCCAGAGATGAGGCACAATGCGGGAATGCTCTTATTGAATATTTTGCAGCTGAAAAACAAAGACTTCTCAAGTTAGGGGCAAAGCGTGCCGATTGGTAGCTTAAGCACCCTAACTACACAATCGAGCGGGACGCGCGCAAAAGCGGCGCACGCCCCTCATTGTAAACGTTGGGCCTTGCTATAGGAGCACTCATGGACAATCGTCCCGCAGTAAAAGAAGGTGAATGGATCGCGGTCGGTAAGCCACAATCCGGTAATGCCGTGAGCGGATTAGTCATGGGCGTGTACTCCGATTACATCGACGTTGGCTACTACCAAAATCGCGCTAAGGCCATAAAAGAAGAGGTCGTTTGGGTTGATGGTCATTGGGAGTTCAAGTACTCCGGGCCAAACGGTTCGTATCTTCGTGGTTTAGAAGAGGCGGCTGTAAAACGGGGGCCACCACCGAGGCCATAGGATGTTCAACACCAAGCACCGGAACCGCCCAGGAAAGCGACGCATCAATGTGCCGCATGGCTTCGCCGATATTTCCGGCAAGCAAACAGTTTTTTGCCAGTGCGGCACAGTTTAGCATTCTCATGGCGCAATCAATGCGCTCTTCCTCCTGCCGACCGCCAGGCCCAACCCGGCGCTCAACCTCGCTACACTTCGTTCCGCTGGACGGCGCTGAAGCGCCGCCGGTTAGCTCTACGTTAGAGGTTTTCATGCGCGTACTGCACTTGGCTCTTGCCGTATCAAATATTGAACAATCCGTTGCAGATTATTCTGCCCGCTTGGGAGTTATGCCAGCCGTCGTTGTTCCAGGAGAGTATGCGTTGTGGCGAACCGAGACGCTGAATCTATCCATCAGAAAAACCAGCGAGCCTTCTGGAACCATGCGCCACCTTGGCTGGGAAGATTCAGAGGCCGCAAAGTTTTCAGCTGAAACTGACTGCAATGGTATTACGTGGGAGAAATTTTCAGCATCACATCAAGCCCAAGAAATAAATGAGATTTGGCCCAGTGCAAATTACCAGCCGAGCTAAACCTCTAACCCTGCATTCGAGCGGGACTGCGCAAAAGCGCGCAGCCCCTCAATTTGAACGTTAGCCCCCAACTCTTTGGAGTTCACTATGCACGTCCACGTTCTACAGCACGTTCCATTCGAGGGCCTTGGCAGTATCGAGGCATGGTTGTCGCACCGAGGAGCCCGCGTCACCTATACGCGGTTCTTCGAGCCCGCCAAATTGCCCGCGCTGACCGACATCAACTTTATCATTGCTCTGGGCGGCCCAATGAGTGTGAACGATGAAGAGCAACTCCCATGGCTGCGGGAAGAGAAGCGCTTCGTCGCTGAAGCGGTTGCAAGCAACAAAGCCGTGCTTGGTATCTGCCTCGGTGCCCAGCTTATTGCAAGCGCGCTGGGGTCGCGGGTCTACCCTGGCTCAGAAAAGGAGATTGGTTGGTTCCCCGTCTTCGCCGAACCGGCCCTGTCCAATACCTTCGTCTTCCCGGCAAGCACCGAAGTATTCCATTGGCACGGAGAGACATTCGACCTTCCGGCCGGTGCAGTTCATCTGGCGAGTAGCGCTGCCTGTCGCAATCAGGCGTTCCAGATTGGGGCGCGGGTTATCGGATTGCAGTTTCACCTTGAGACAACCCCCAAGAGTGCAGAAGCGATAATCAACAACTGCGCTAACGAGTTGCTTCCGCAGCAGCGCTACATTCAGACGGAACCGGCGCTACGAGCCGTACCAGTGGCCAACTATGCAGGAATAAACATGTTGATGACGAATGTCCTTGAGTATCTTGTCCGTGATGGGGGCTAACCCATCATTGCACCGGACCTGCGCGAAAAGCCGCGCAGGCCGGTGAATTCAAACGTTAGGGGTCAGCACTATGCCTAGATCATGCATCGGCGACAGGTCAACGCCAAAACCAAATAACGCGCTGCCGTGGCTGGCGGCTTCTTGTCGTCCGTTATCACGCAGCACCCCAAATCTCAGCCGCGCCCGCACCAACAGCACCGTAGTGCAAGCGTTTAGCGCTCTCTGAAATGTCCGCGTCTCGGTGTGTGCTGGAATCAAAAGCAACACCTTGCGCTGCTCGCCTTCGGCGATGCAGCGGTCAACCCAACGGTCGCGCGCCTCGCCATACGGCGGATTG
The DNA here is from genome assembly GCA_010365175.1 of Sulfuriferula multivorans. Taxonomy (GTDB): domain Bacteria; phylum Pseudomonadota; class Gammaproteobacteria; order Burkholderiales; family Thiobacillaceae; genus Thiobacillus. Next base: position 5,651 of record JAAFGW010000184.1, read on the forward strand.
CACCACACCGTTTCGGCGTCCCACGGGAGCGTGCACCCGTCATCGGGCAGGCTGTACCACTTCGCCGATCCTGTCGGGTTATCCGGCTCGGTGCAGGGGTCAAGCCCAATTCCGCCAAGTAGCCTGCGCGCTGGCTCCAATACATATCCCGGCGTCAGCATCGCCTGGCGCGCGTGGTGGTCTGGCCTGCGCCGTTTCTCATTGTCAAATCTGTGTGCTGCTATTCCCATATCACCCCCCCCCTAACCCGGCGCTCAACCTCGCTCCCTTCGGTCGCTGGACGGCGCTGAAGCGCCGCCGGTTAGCTCCACGTTGGGCGGCAATCCAACTGCACAACACTATCAACCAAAAGGAGAAATCACTATGTATGACCAAACCCTGATTGGCCGCTCATTACAAGCGGCATTGCGTTGTTCGTTGTTGTTCTCGTTGGGCTTGGGCGGCTCGTTCGCTTACGCACAAGCGCCTGCTCAAGAACAGGCAGTGACGTGGACTGCCGGTGATCCTCAA
>JAAFGW010000185.1 GCA_010365175.1 Sulfuriferula multivorans
GAGCCGGTTCTGGCGTCAACGCAGACGAAATCGTGGGCGAAAGCCTGGATATCAACCTGGGCATCTGCGGCTGGGTATGGAAGCATCGCCGCCCGTGGTGGCAAGGCGTTCTGAATGAACTCAGCGATAAAGAACGCAACCAATGGGAAAAGGAAGTCGGCAACGTCATTCTTGTCCCGCTGATCGGCCGCAACAATTTTCTAGGCGGCATTGCCTGCATCAACAAAATTGCTGGCGGCGATTTCGACCAGCATGATCTCGACCTGCTGACGCTGCTGGCCAGCCAGATTGCGACCGCAATCGACAACAACAATCTGATTGAACAACTGGAGCAAGCCAATCAGAAATTATTCTCTGAAAAAGTGAAAGCCCAGGTCACCCTCTCCTCAATTGGTGACGCCGTTATTACGACGGATATCGAAGGTCGAATCGACTACCTGAATCCGGTTGCCGAAAGCCTGTTCGACACCACGTTAATCGCGGCCAAGCAGAAACACCTCTCCGATCTCGGCACGCTGTTGATCGAAGAAAGCCGTCAACCGGCAACCGGCTTGGTGGAGTATTGCCTCCGAGAAGGACATTTACCCAGTCAATACAGCACGCTCATCTTTGCCAAACAAGATGGAAAGAATCTATTTGTCGAACCCAGCGCGGCCCCTATTTTGGACCAGAACGGACACACATCCGGTATCGTTTTCGTCTTCCACGACGTCAGCCAAACCCATGAGCTGACCCAGCAACTTTCCCATCAGGCCACGCATGACGTATTAACCGGTCTGTTTAACCGCCGTGATTTCGAAATCAAGGTGAAGCAAGCCATACGGCATGCAGAAGTGGAAAATCAGGAACATAGCTTGCTCTACATGGACCTCGATCAATTCAAGGTCATTAATGACACCTGCGGGCATATCGCCGGTGACGAACTGCTCAAGCAATACACCGAAAAACTCTCCGACCTGGTGCGCCATGGCGATACCCTGGCTCGAATCGGGGGCGACGAATTCGGACTGCTGCTGGAAAGCTGTCCCAATCAACAAGCATTACTGGTGGCCAATAAAATTCAGGACATGACGCACCAATTCCGGTTTTCATGGGGCGAGAAAACCTTTGGCATCGGCGTGAGTATCGGGATGATCGCCATTACCCACCAAAGTGGTTCGGTGATTGAAGTGATCAGCCGGGTGGATGCCGCCTGCTACATGGCCAAGGAAGCAGGACGCGGACGCATTTACGTGCACGACAAGGCAGACCTGGCCTTGCTCACACGGCATGGTGAAATGGAATGGACGCCGCGCATCACCCTGGCGCTGGAAGAGCAGCGTATGGTGCTCTATTACCAGCCCATCGTGCACAGCTCAAACATAGCCGACCTGAACAGTCATTACGAAATCCTGATCCGGATGATAGACGAGTCGGGAAAGCTCATCCCGCCCGGAGCTTTTTTGCCCGCCGCCGAACGCTACAACCTCATCGCAAGAATCGATCGCTGGGTCATCAGCGAGTATTTCCGCTGGCTGGCCGAGCATCCTGATCAATTAAATGCGCTGGTACTCGGCTCGATCAACCTCTCAGGGAACTCATTGGGTGATGAAACCTGCCTGCGCCACATTGAACACCAGCTCAAGGTCTTTTCGATTCCCCCCGAGAAAATCTGCTTTGAAATCACCGAAACTGAGGCCATTGCCAATCTTGCCATCGCAAAGAACTTCATCCGGCGACTGAAGAATCATGGCTGCCGTTTTGCTTTGGATGATTTTGGGAGTGGATTTTCCTCCTACGCTTACCTGAAGAATCTTCCGGTTGATTTCCTGAAAATTGACGGAATGTTTGTCAAGGATATCCATACCGACGCCGTCAACTTCGCCATGGTTGAATCCATCAACCACATTGGTCATGTCATGGGGAGACAAACCATTGCTGAGTTTGTTGAGAACACGGAAACGCTGCAGACGCTAAACAAATTGGGGATTGATTACATGCAAGGATATGGCATCGCCAAACCCGCTCCCCTCAACAACCTGGAAAAAAAACTGACCCCGAAAATCTGGGCATCCCAGGCATGACCCCGACTCATCTGGCTTGGAACCTGGTGTCATGAATCAGAAATAGGGGAACAAAATGAAACGGATGGATTTTTTCACAGGGCAAGGTGCGAGGAGGCGACATAGCTGGCTCTATGGCAACGACGAGCAACGCAGCCAGGCGGAACCTGTGCCCAAGCCGTCAGGCTGTCGGGTAAAAGACGCCGTTTCATGTTGCGGTATTTCTGATTCACGACACTAGCTGTTGAATCCACCGCATATCCACTAGAAACCGTCCCGGCACATCCCTTCTGCAACCCGTCAAGCCGTGCGTGAGTAACGCGGCTTCTCGCTGGAAACTTGCATCAGGTAGCGATCAAAGCACATGCCGATGTTGCGCAGAAACAAACGCCCGCTGGGGGTGACACTTATTTTTTCCGCATCGATCTGCACCAGCCCGTCATCGGCAAGCGGACGCAGTGCAGCCAACGCATCGGCAAAATAGTCGCTAAACGTAATCCCCCATTCACTGCCGAATACAGCGAAATCGAGTTCAAGATCACACATCACGCGGGTAATGGCTTCACGCTGAATCCGGTCGTCACGGGTAAGTTTGAGGCCGCGCTCGACAGCAAATCCAGTCGCGCCAATGCGTTCCTGGTAGCACTTGAGACTCTTCTCATTCTGCATGTACACATCGGCTGTCTGGCTAATGCTGGACGCGCCGAAAGCGAGTATGTCACTGTCCTTGTGCGTGGTGTAGCCCTGAAAATTACGCCACAGGGTTTTGTTTTGCTGCGCACGAACCAGTTCATCTTCCGGACGCGCGAAGTGATCAAGACCGATATTGATGTAGCCCGCCGCGCCCAAATACTCATTGACTGCCTGCTGCAACCCAAGACGGGTGGCCACATCAGGAAGCTCGGATTCATTGATCAGGTTCTGGTGCTTTTTTATCCAGGGCACGTGCGCATAGCCAAACACCGCCAGACGATCCGGTTCCCACACTGTCACGCGTTCCAGCGTGCAGCTAAAGCTTTCAACCGTTTGTTTGGGCAGGCCGACGATCAGATCGAGATTGATGCTGGAAAACCCCAGTTCACGTGACCAATCGAGCACCTGCTGAATCAGGGATTCAGACTGAATACGGTTGACCGCTTGCTGCACATCCGGATCCATGTCCTGCACGCCGAACGACAGACGATTGAAGCCGCATTCGCGCAGCGCCACCAGATGCTCGCGAGTCAGTTCACGTGGATCAACCTCACAGCTGACTTCGGCATCGGGTGCCAAATTGAAATGCGAGCGCATCATTGCCATCAGGCGGCGAATGTCATCGGGATTCAAATAGGTTGGTGTGCCGCCGCCCCAATGCAATTGGCGAACCACGCGGCGGGGATCAACCAGCCGCGCGGTACGTGTCATCTCCTGGTCGAGCGTCGCCAGATAGGGTTGGGTTTTCCGATAGTCACGCGTAGCCACCATATTGCAACCGCAGTAGTAACAAAGCGAATCGCAGAAGGGTATATGGACATAAAGCGAAATCCCGCGGTCCATCGAGGAGGCCGCTAACGCGTCGACCCAGTCTGCCTCACTAAATTCAGTGCGGAAATAGGGCGCAGTGGGATAGGAGGTATAGCGCGGGCCGGGAACGCTGTATTTCTGCAGCAGCGCCGCTGTTGTTGACGTCATAACCGACATCCTTACAATTGATATTATTATCTTTTTATCACATCCAGCGCATGAAATCCAGTTCAACGACTGCGTCGCAGCATTGTCCTACCAGTATTTTTTTGTCTTATAACCGTCTAAGGAACAGACAGCTTCAGCGCACCAAATTCATCGCTGAATAATGACAGTTCATCACCCGAAGCAAACTGCCAGCCTTCAAGATGCCCAAAATCGCTTCTGGACTGAGGCTCCAGGTCGAGTTTGAATCGTTTGGTCGTCGACAAAGTGGGGTTACGTACACTGAGAACGACTGTCAGATAGCGGTCACTGGTGTTTTCGATGACCGCCACCAGTCCCTGACCCAACATTGACGAACGAAAGTTAATAACCACTGGCAGGGCCGGTTTTGCCTTTACCGCTGCCTGATAATCCGTTTCCTTATAGGCCAGTTGCGCTTTCAACTGCTCAATTTCACGCAGGCTTTCGGTGAGTTGATTGCGGGTTTCAACCACATAGCGCTCGGCCTGTTGCCGGGTTTCAACTTCCTTGGACATGCGCCGCTTCAAATCGCCCAGATCAACGTTCAGCATAAAAGCGTATAGCGCCAATCCGCAAACCAGCACAACCAACGCACCATTCAAGCCAATTGAAATGATCAGCCCGCGCCGCTTGCGCTGAACAGGTGGGATGATTGCTGTCTTTTCTGTATCCATAACCTAACCTGTATTACGCATCCCGGCAGCGATGGCGTTAATCGAGCGTTTCAAAGGTGTGAGCCAGGATTCCTGTTCTGCATCCCACACACTCTCGGACCGATAGTGTTTAAGCAGTCGCACCTGGATGTGGTTAATCGGATCGATATAGGGTCGGCGGCGTGAAATCGACAAGGCCAATGGCTGATTATCCTCAAGCAAGGAAGCAATCTGTACAACCTGTTTAACGCCCTCGACGGTTAGGGCGTATTCGTCGGCAATCGCACGGTACACCCCCATCGTGTTGGGGTGGTCACACAAGCGCGCATATTCCTCGGATATTTCCATGTCGGCCTTGGTCAAGGCCATCTGCACATTGGATAACAAACTGCGGAAGAACGGCCACTCGCGGACCATGGCCTGCAGATGCACCAGGCCGTCCGGCTGCGTGTCAATGAAATCCTTCAGCGCGCTGCCGATACCGTACCAGGCGGGCAGCGTGTGGCGCGACTGCGCCCAGCCGAACACCCAGGGTATGGCACGGATCGATGCCAGCGATCGATCGGCTTTTTTGCGATGCGAGGGGCGACTGCCAATATTCAACAAGCCAATTTCGGTGACCGGGGTGCTTTCATAAAAATAGTCGATAAAACCGGGCAATCCGATCAATGCACGGTAAGCCGTTTCACCCGCTGCGGCGATATCGCGCATCCAGTCGAGATAATCCTGTGGGTAGCGCGTACCGCTGGATGCGAGCGCAGTGGCACTGGCCTTGAGCAGGCCTGTGACGCCCATACCGATTTCATAAGTGGCCGTTTCAGGTTTACTGTATTTGTAATACAGCATCTCGCCTTGCTCGGTAAACTTGATCTCACCGTTCACGGTGCCTGGCGGTTGCGACAGAATTGCGTCATGCGTGGGGCCACCACCGCGTCCCACCGTACCGCCGCGTCCATGGAACAGCCGGCACTCAACTCCGAAATGCTGGGTCAGCGCAATGATGGAAAGCTGGGCCTGATAGAGGTTCCAGTTCGACGCCAGAATGCCGCCGTCCTTGCACGAATCCGAATAGCCGAGCATGACTTCCTGGTGATTGCCATTGGCAGTGACCAGTGCACGATAAATCTTGTTCGACAGCAGTTGGTCGAGGATGGATTCGCTGTTTTGCAGGTCTTCCACTGTCTCGAATAGCGGGGCAACCTGAATACGACAGAACCAGTCACGCCCATTGTGGCCGCACAATCCAACCAGTCGGGCCAGCAGCATCACTTCCATCACATGCGACGCGCTGTGCGTCATCGAAATCACATAGGTGCCAAAGACTTCGTCACCCACTTCGGCCTGCAACTTGGCCATGCGCCGGAACACGGCAAACGTTTCACGCTCGGCCTCACCCAGCGCAACGTCGCTCACTGAAATCGGATCGATGTGGCCAACCCAGGCCGCCAACCGCTGCAGGCGCTCGGGTTCAGCCGCACCAAGGTAGTCAAAATCGGGATCAACCTGCTTGAGCACCGCAGCGACGGTACGCGTATGCACCGTCGACTCCTGGCGGATATCCAATTGCAGCAGATGAAAGCCAAAACTTTCGACCAGGCGGATCAGGGCATGCAAATCCTGCATGGCCACAATGCGGTCACCATGGCTGATCAGCGAGTCACGCACCAGATAAAGATCGTGAAGGAACGCAGCGGCGTTCTCATAGGCCATGTGTGAGGTAAAGCTTGGCACGTCTGCCAGACACTGGTGGACGTAAGACAGATTGGCGTCCAATC
>JAAFGW010000186.1 GCA_010365175.1 Sulfuriferula multivorans
CACCACAGTAAAAAACCAGGGTATCGAACTGGTCGAGCTTGAGTACGATCCCGCCACCGGACAGTCCATCCTGCCCGCCGATGCCGGCAGCTTTGCCGGGTTGGTGATCCCTCAACCCAACTTCTTCGGCGTGCTGGAAGACGTGCACGCGATGACCGACTGGGCACATGCAAATGGCGGACTGGCCATCGCGCTGGTCAACCCCACCACGCTGGCGGTGCTCGAAGCACCCGGCAACTGGGGCCAGACCGGCGCCGACATCGCGGTGGGCGAAGGTCAGCCGCTGGGCGCGCCGATGGCGTCGGGCGGACCTTATTTCGGCTTCATGTGCTGCCGCCAGCAATTCGTTCGACAAATGCCGGGGCGCATTGTTGGCCGCACCGTCGATCTCGACGGCAAGCCGGGTTTTTCGCTGACATTGCAAGCACGCGAGCAGCATATCCGCCGCTCCAAAGCCACCTCAAACATCTGCACCAACCAGGGTCTGGTCGTTACTGCCGCCACGCAATACATGGCGCTGCTGGGTCCGCAAGGCCTGGCGAAGGTGGCTTCGGCCAGCCATGCGGGCACGATGGCGCTGGCTGACAAACTGGCCGCAATTCCGAATATCACGCGCGCATTTGCTTCACCTGCCTTCCACGAAGTCGTACTCAAACTCAACGACAACGCCCATGATGTGCTGCGCGCGTTACGTGCACAGGGCATTCTCGGCGGGTTGGACATTTCAGACTGGTATCCCGAACTCGGTCAGGCGATTCTGGTCTGCGTCACCGAAACCAAAACGCCGGCGGATCTCGACCATTATGTGCAACAGATGGAACGCATCCTGTCGAAACGTCGTGAAGCCCCGCCATGCGCATACAAAAGTTAATCGGAGCCCCACATGAGTGATATCAAACGCGACAAGGAATTCTGGGAGTTGGCTGATTCATTTATTCAATTGGCCAATACCCATTTAAGTGAACACAAACCCAGTCGAGTGAGTGCCACCGCACTCTTTGCAGCGGCAAGATTCAATGCCTTCGTCATCACCGCAGCGACCGAAAGCAAGGAGCAGCTAATTGCGGAGAAAGAAGCCGCAGTGGCTTATTTTCTGGAGCAGTACGAAGCCATGCTGCGCGAGAATATCGATGAGCACTTGACCCGTTACGACAAAAAAATGGATTCGTGAGCAGGGAATGAATCGGGTGCAAGGATTCACACCCGACATTTAGGGCGCCTCTAAAAATTCAGAGTTCGCCCAAATGCAAGGCGCGGAGAAAATTTCGCAGCGCCGCATATGTTTGATATGTCAGCAAGAAATTTTTCCCGCAACGCAGCAGTTGGGATGAAATCTGGATTTTTAGAAGTGCCCTTTAATTGATTGATTTAAGGAGAGCAGACATGACAGTGACTTTAGGCGGCAACCCCATCGACGTTGCAGGCAACTTCCCCAAAGTGGGTGACACGGCCCCCGATTTCAAGCTGGTGAACGGCGATCTGACCGATGTTTCGCTGGCGGACTTTGCCGGCAAGAAAAAACTGTTGAACATCGTGCCCAGTCTGGACACCGGCGTATGCGCCACATCGACCAAGAAACTCAACGATGCTGTGCTGAATGGTGCGGTGCTGATGGTGATTTCAGCCGACTTGCCGTTTGCCCAGGGCCGGTTTTGTACTGCTGAAGGCACCAAGAATGCGGTGACGCTTTCGACCATGCGTGGCGCAGAATTCATGCAGAACTATGGCGTCGCCATCACCAGCGGCCCGCTCTGCGGCGTCACAGCACGTGCAGTGATCGTGCTGGACGAGAACAACAAGGTGCTTCACGCTGAGCTCGTTCCCGAGATCAAACAGGAACCCAACTACGACGCTGCATTGGCAGCACTGAAGTAATTTTTTCGCGAACGCCTTTCACGGCATTTGCGGGCAACCAGGTTTTCACCATGCTGATATTCGACCACTCCCGTCCCGGCCGCACCGCTGCCGCTCAAATGCCTGCTGCTGGCGGCAATCTCGACGACCTGCCCGCCAACTTGCGGCGCAAGGTTGCGCCGGGGCTGCCCGAAGTGTCCGAACTCGATGTCGTGCGCCACTACACACGCTTGAGCCAAAAGAACTTCTCCATTGACACACAGTTCTATCCGCTCGGCTCGTGCACGATGAAGTACAACCCGCGCGCATGCAATTCGCTGGCGATGCTGCCGCAGTTTCTGGCACGCCATCCGGCAAGCCCGGACGAAACCGGGCAGGGCTTTTTGGCCAGCATGTTCGAGCTGCAGGAAATGCTGAAGGATGTGACCGGCATGGCGGGCGTGTCGATGGCACCGATGGCGGGCGCGCATGGCGAGTTCGCCGGGGTGGCGATGATACGCGCCTACCACGATGCCCGCGGCGACACTGCGCGGCGCGAGATCATCGTGCCGGATGCGGCGCACGGCACCAACCCGGCCACCGCCACCATGTGCGGCTACACAGTGAAGGAAATCCCCACCGACTCGACCGGCAGCGTCAACATCGAAGCGTTGAAAGCCGCAGTCGGCCCGCACACGGCAGGCCTGATGCTGACCAACCCTTCGACGCTGGGCGTGTTCGAAAAAGCCATCTCCGAAATCCAGAAAATCGTCCACGATGCGGGCGGCCTCTCTTATTACGACGGTGCGAACCTTAACGCGATATTGGGCAAGGTGCGCCCCGGCGACATGGGTTTCGATGTGATTCACATGAACCTGCACAAGACCTTTTCCACCCCACACGGCGGCGGCGGGCCGGGCGCGGGCCCGGTGGGCGTATCAAAGCGGCTGCTGCCTTTCATGCCGATTCCGCTGGTGCTGAACGAAAATGGCGCTTACCGCCTGGCCAATGAAGCGGACGTGCCGCAATCAATCGGCCGCATGTCGGGCAACATGGGCAATGCTGGCGTGCTGATGCGCGCCTACATTTATGCGCGGCTGCTCGGTCGCGATGGCATGCACCGCGTCGCCGAATACGCCACGCTCAATGCCAACTATTTGATGGTCCAACTGCGTGATGCCGGTTTTGATCTCGCATTTCCGACCCGTCGCGCCAGCCACGAATTCATCGTGACGCTGAAACGGCTGAAGGAAACCACCGGCGTCACGGCGATGGATTTTGCCAAGCGCCTGCTCGACTACGGCTACCACGCACCGACCACTTACTTCCCGCTGCTGGTGCCGGAGTGTCTACTGATCGAGCCGACTGAAACCGAAAGTCGCGAAACGCTGGATGGCTTTGTCGAAGCGATGAAGGCCATCAAGCTCGAAGCCGAAACCAGTGCGGCGTTGGTGAAGGGTGCGCCCTACAGCCTGCCGGTCCGGCGCCTGGACGACGTCAAGGCCGCACGCGAACTCGACCTGGCTTACAAACCTGCGAAATTTATGCCCTCCAGGGTATGAGTGAACCGGCCAGCCCGTTCAAGGGCAAGACCGGTCTGCGCCGGATACTGAATGCAGTGGGTTACTCGTGGGCCGGCCTAACTGCCGCGCTGAAACATGAGAACGCGTTCCAGCAGGAAGTTTTTTTAGCGCTGGTACTGGTTCCCCTCGCCCTGTTTCTGGGCGATTCGGGGAGCGAGCGCGCACTCATGATTGGTGCAGTATTGCTTGTACTGATGGTTGAACTGCTGAATTCTGCGATTGAAGCTGCGCTCGACCGCATTTCGCTGGAGCACCATCAACTGATCAAACGTGCCAAGGATATGGGCAGCGCGGCTGTGATGATTGCGCTCTTGAACGTTGTAGCCATATGGGCTTTGATACTTCTCGACTGATCAACATAATTAAAATTTACACACTTTCCCGGCAATTTGCGTGCCTAACCCTTAAGTTATGGCATATCTGACCGGAATAGAGGGGTGCGCCCTTTAAAGTGACTGTGTGAACCTGAAATCTGTTGGTCTTCTTCTGAGCTTGCTTTACGCCAGTTCTGCCATCGCCCTTGGGCTCGGCGAGCTGTCCGTGCGCTCACACCTCGGTCAAGCCCTGCACGTCACGGTCAAAATACTCGGAACAAATGCAGCAACCGCTGCGGGCTGTTTCAGTCTTGCGCCTGCAGAAGGCGCTGCTGTTCCCCCACCGCGGGCGCAACTCAGTCTGGATCAGGGCGACGGTCAAGCGCTCCTGCATATTCGCACCACCTACACTGTCAACGATCCTGTCGCACAATTCTCGCTGATTTCCGACTGCGAATCCCGGCTGCGGCGTGATTATGTTGTGTTACTCGACCCCCCCGAACGGGAGGCCCCCGTCCTCCGCCAGGAAATACCCGCAGCCACAACGCAAGCGAAAGTGGCCCGAGCTGAACCGCCGCCCCCCACTTCGCGCAGCCCCCATAAACCGAAGCCAAAGCGGGCCTCGCCCCCTCGCCCGTCTGACTCAAGCACACAGGCTTCTCCTCCCCGTAAGCAAACTGTCCAGAAGGTGCAGGAACCCCGCCTGGTGCTATCAGGCAGGCATGGTGCGAACAGCGCAGCACTCGCCTTACGTCTTGATACCAATCTGCCGGATATGAACCGGCCACATCCCAACACCCTCACTCCCGATGAGCTATCCGACGAAAACACGGCACTATCCAGAAAGCTGGCTCATTTGGAGGCGCAGCTGGTCGCTCTGCAAAAACGCAATACGGAAATCGAGAAGAAGCGCACGGGCGTCTCCACAGCCCAGGCTCCGAACCGATTCACTCTCCCTGCGCAGTGGCCACTTTATCTTTTACTAACCGGATTGCTGGTCACAGCAGGCATCCTTGTTGTCTTGCTTCGCCAGCGCGGTACTCACACCAAGGCAGACCCTCTCTCCTCGATGTCAGCGGCTTCCCAACCTGACTTCGATGAGATGACTACAGATCCCTGGATAGAAACCGTACCCAAGTCCCGAATAGCTGAGTCTGGCATTGAGCGCAGTACCACGCTCCCGGAATCTGAACGGATTCTGGAGTTCGAGCCTTCAACGTCTGAACAAACGACCGAGGTCAATGACGGCATTCTGGACCAGGCCGAGGTGTACATGGCACACGGCCATGGCGACCTTGCGGTTCATTTGCTGCAGGAACACTTGCGCGATGCCCCCGATGAATCTCCGGTGCCGTGGCTGTTATTGCTCGACCTGCTTCACCGTGAAGGAGACACCGAGGGTTATACCGCTGCCAGCATCGAATGCCGTCGTCATTTTAACGTCAACCTCAGCAGCCATCCTGTCTCGCAAGAGAGCGACACCAGTCATGGCCTGGAGGACTACCCGCACTTGCTGGAACAAGCGGTGGTTGTATGGGGCACACCCGCAGTGGAAGACTTCTTCAACGATCTTATTTTTGACAAACGGGGAGGCACACGGGTCGGCTTCGACCCCGGTGCTTACCGCGACATTCTGCTGCTGCGCGCAATCTCACGTTCCAACCACCCACTCGCGGCTTGAACAGAGGCGATTCACCTCTGAGCCATGACTATAGAATCACTCTGCGTATAATCCAGGCTGTCGTTTTCAACCTGTAGCCAACATGCGCACCCTCATTTGCGGTTCCCTCGCCTTCGATTCCATCATGGTGTTTCAGGATCACTTCAAGAACCACATCCTGCCCGACAAAATCCACATGCTGAATGTGTCGTTTTTGGTTCCGGAAATGCGCCGCGAATTTGGCGGCTGCGCCGGCAATATCGCCTACAACCTGAAGTTGCTGGGTGGCGAGCCGGTAATTATGGCAACCGTCGGTGAGGATTTCGGCGTCTATGCCGAACGGCTGGATACACTGGGCATCTCGCGTGAATCGATCCGCGACATGCCGGGCAGCTATACGGCACAGGCTTTTATCACGACCGACCTGGCCGACAACCAAATCACCGCCTTTCACCCTGGCGCGATGTTCTTTTCACACGAGAATGATGCGTCCAAAGCACGCGATATCGGCCTGGGTATCGTTTCTCCCGATGGCCGTGACGGCATGCTGAGCCACTGCCGGCAGTTCCATGAGGCCGGCATCCCCTTCGTGTTCGATCCGGGTCAGGGGATGCCGTTGTTTTCCGGTAGCGAACTACTGGAAATGGTCGAACTGTCCGACTACGTCACCCTCAACGATTACGAAGCCGAGTTGCTGCAGACGCGCACCGAAATGTCGCTGGCTGTTCTGGCGACCAAG
>JAAFGW010000187.1 GCA_010365175.1 Sulfuriferula multivorans
AAGCCAGGAGGTTGGCGAGCCACATGAGCCGCATTGTCACATCGACTCTGATAGCATGCCAGTTGATTTGACGGATGACTCAGCGGGGCAGATCCCTGCTCATTACCCGGGTAATGTGGCCAGTCCGATTCCGGCCGTATTGCATCCGGCACCTGCCTCTCCAGCGTCATTGCCTCCAGCCCGGGCGACAGCCCCGACAAGGTCAACGGCACCCTTGAAGTCCGCGCATTATGATGAGCTGATGGAATATCGCGTCCGTATCGGCAGCGATGGGGTACTTGCCAGTGTGTTTGCTGATGCATTCAATCAGGCCCGTACGCTGGGCAAGACCGTACGCTGGCTGGGTTTGCCGGTAGGCGGTTCTGACTGGGAGGATGTTCAACCCTGGCGGGATGCACATTATCAGCAAGTGGTCGTCACGCTTCAGTTAGCTGATCGCAACGGCGCTGCTCAGGAAGAACAGTTATCTGCTTTGTGTGCGTTGTTGCAAACCACCGCGCAGGCACATGGCTTACGCATGGCCTGTGACGATTTGGTCGATGCGCTGGAGCGAGCACAGGCCATAGACCGTTTCTGTGTCGACGTTGACGTACTGATAGGCTTGAACGTCGTGGCGCGTGGCGAAGGGGCAGTTAACCTGACGCGTATCGTGCGTGAAGCCGAAACCAGTAGCATGGTTCTGGGCATTGATGGTGTGTATCAGTTGCTGGACAGCCGGGGTGAGCCGCTCTATACCCTGTGTAACCACGATGCCGAGCCATTCAGCGCAACAGTGATCGAAGGGCAAACTTCGCAAGGTGTCACGTTGCAGTTTGACGTGCCGCGCGTGCCAGACGGTCTCAAAGTATTCGATGGCATGGTTGCGTTCGGCCGAAAACTGGCGAATGAAGTCGGCGGTATTCTTGTTGATGACAATTTGCGTCCGTTGACGGATACCGGGATCGAGAAGATTCGCACCCAACTCACCCAAATTTACGAGCGCATGGAAGCGCGCGGTGTCCCTTCCGGTTCAAGGCGGGCGCTGCGGTTGTTTTCATAATGGCGTCACCAGATGTCCTGGCGCGCGTCACCGCGCTACGCCAGGAAATCGAACACCACAATCACGCCTACTACGTTCTCGATCAGCCCACGATTCCCGATGCTGAATACGATAGGCTGTTTCGCGAATTGCAGGCGCTCGAAGCCGAGCATCCCGAGTTCTTTACCTCCGATTCGCCTACCCAGCGCGTAGGCGGTAAGCCACTCGATGGCTTTGCACCGGTTCGCCATACGGTGCCGATGCTGTCAATCCGCACCGAAACAGACACCGAGGCCAGCGGCGCGCAGGCCTTCGATGCACGGGTGCGTCGTGAACTGGGATTGGATCAAAGCGATCCGCTGATCGAGTACGCAGCAGAACTGAAATTCGATGGTTTGGCAATCAATCTACGCTACGAACAGGGCGTGCTGGTGCAGGCTGCCACGCGCGGTGACGGCGAAACCGGCGAGGACGTTACCCAGAACATCCGCACTGTGCACGTCATACCCTTACGCCTGAAAACCTCTTCGCCGCCTGCCGTCCTGGAAGTGCGAGGCGAAGTATTCATGCAACGCGATGCGTTTGAGCGCTACAACGCGCGCCAGCGCGAGTCAGGAAAATCCACCCTGGTGAATCCGCGCAATGGTGCTGCGGGCAGCATCCGGCAGTTGGACCCGGCGATGGCAGCACAGCGTCCACTGACTTTTTTTGCCTATGGTCTGGGTGAAGTGCAGGGTTGGCCGCAACCTGATTCGCATAGCGCAACGCTTGATGCCTTGGCTGCCATGGGGGTGCCGGTATGTGCCGAGCGTGTTACCGGGCTCGGCGCTGAGGCTCTGATTGCTTTTCATGACGACATTGCCGCGCGCCGCGATCAGTTGCCATTCGACATCGATGGCGTGGTGTACAAAGTCAATGGTTATGAGCTGCAGCGCGAGTTGGGTTTTCTCACACGCGAGCCACGTTGGGCCGTGGCGCACAAATATCCTGCGCAAGAGCAGCTGACCACCTTGATCGGCATAGACATTCAGGTGGGCCGCACTGGTGCGTTAACGCCAGTGGCGAGATTGGCACCCGTATTTGTTGGCGGCGTGACAGTGACCAATGCCACGCTACACAACCAGGATGAAATAGATCGCAAGGATGTGCGCGTCGGCGATACCGTCATCGTGCGGCGTGCAGGGGATGTCATTCCTGAGGTCGTCGCCGTGGTGCTTGAGAAGCGGCCCAATCCAGCACCCTCGCGTTTCAATCTTTTGGAAACGTATCCCACCTGTCCCGAGTGTGGTTCGCATGTCGTGCGGCTGGAAGGCGAATCGGCGGCACGCTGCACCGGCGGGTTGTATTGCCCAGCCCAGCGCAAGCAGGCGCTGCTGCATTTTGCGGGCCGTCGGGCGATGGACATCGAAGGCCTGGGTGACAAGCTGGTTGACCAGTTTGTCGAACGCAGTTTGGTGCACACACCCGCCGATGTGTATGCACTCACTCTGGAAACGCTGGCCGGACTGGAACGGATGGCCGAAAAATCAGCGACCAATTTAATAGCAGCAATCGAGGCAAGTAAAACCACCACGTTAGCGCGATTTATTTTTGCGCTTGGTATACGTAACGTAGGGGAGACAACAGCCAAGGATTTGTCGCAACATTTCGGTGCGCTGGATAAACTCATTGCGGCAACTGAGGCCGAATTATTGGTAGTGCGCGACGTCGGGCCCATCGTTGCGCAATCGATCATTCAGTTTTTTGCCGAGCCGCATAACCTGGACGTGGTCAACAAGCTGCGTACAGCTGGCGTGCATTGGCCCGAAACTGAAGGAATGCAACAATCGTCCGGTATCCTCGCAGGCAAGACGCTGGTGCTGACGGGATCGCTGCCGACGCTGACTCGTGATGAAGCTAAAGCTAAAATTGAGGCTGCAGGCGGTAAAGTGACCGGGTCAGTATCGAAGAAGACTGATTATGTGGTGGCCGGCGTGGACGCTGGCAGCAAATTGGCTAAAGCACAGGAACTCGGTGTAAGCGTTTTGGATGAAGCGGGCCTGTTGGCTTTGTTGATGTAAACCAGACAACTATGCGGAGCCCCCAATTTTGACTATTTTTTTAAGAAAATTATCAGGGAAGAGACATGCAAACAGTTAAAAAGGCCGTATTTCCAGTAGCTGGTTTGGGCACCCGTTTTTTGCCCGCAACCAAGGCCAGCCCCAAGGAAATGCTTCCCATCGTCGACAAGCCGCTGATTCAATATGCGGTTGAGGAGGCGATGGATGCCGGCATCACCGATATTATTTTTATCAGCAGCCGCACCAAGCGTACGGTCGAAGATCACTTTGACAAGGCTTACGAACTGGAAACCGAGCTCGAAGCGCGCGGTAAAAAGCGTGTGCTTGAACTGGTGCAGTCGATCCGCCCGGCTGGCGTCAACTTCATCTACATTCGCCAAGCCGAAGCATTGGGTCTGGGGCATGCGGTGCTGTGCGCACAACCGGTGGTCGGTAACGAACCGTTTGCGGTCATTCTTGCCGACGACCTGATCGATGGCACACCTCCGGTGATGAAGCAGATGGTCGATCAATACGATTTTTATCAGTGCTCGATACTCGGTGTGCAGCAGGTTGCACCAGCAGAAACTGCGTCCTACGGAATTGTCGACGCGACGCCCATGGGTGAGCGTGTATCACGCGTGAATGCCATCGTTGAAAAACCCAAACCCGAAGAGGCCCCCTCTACGCTGGGCGTGGTGGGGCGCTATATTCTCACGCCACGAATTTTTCACCATATTCGACATCTGAAACCGGGTGCGGGCGGTGAATTGCAACTCACAGATGCCATTGCCGCTTTACTCATCGAGCAGCAGGTGCTGGCGTATGCGTTTGACGGGATTCGCTACGACTGTGGCAGCAAGCTCGGTTATTTGCAGGCGACTGTGGAATATGCCTTGAAGCATCCCGAAGTGCAGGACGACTTTTCACGTTATCTGAAAGATCGGGTCTGCTGAAAACAGGCGTTCTTATACTGCATGAAGCGCGCTCGCAAAAGTTGACGAATGAGCCGATTCACGCAGCCAAAGATCCAGCTTTTCAACCGACATCGGTCGACCCATGAAATACCCCTGCGACTGATCGCAGCCGAGCATGCTGAGCAGATCCCAGGCGTCTTGGGTTTCGACGCCTTCGGCGGTCACCTTGAGGCCCAGATTGTGCGCGAGGTCGATGGTGGACCGCACGATCACGGCGTCGTTTTCGTTATTTTCCATATCGGTAACAAAAGACTTGTCGATTTTGAGTTCATCGACGGGTAGGCGTTTGAGATAGGCGAGTGAGGAGTAGCCCGTGCCGAAATCGTCAATGGCAAGCGTCACACCCATTTTATCGAGCGCGGTGAGAATGATGAGGCCGTTGCTGGGGTTGGACATCACTGCACTCTCGGTAATCTCGAGGGTAAGATATTCAGGATCTATGCCGCTGTCTTCAAGCAGGCGGGAAAAGGTGTCCGGCAACTCCATGTCATGCAGATTGCGCGCAGAGAGGTTGACGGCCATGTTCAGCATGGTGCCGCGCTGATGCAACGTAACGAGTTGGTCAAGTGCAGCCTTGAGCACCCATCGGCTGAGTGCGTCGATCAACCCCGCATCTTCTGCTAACGGAATAAACGTGTCGGGCGTCAGAAAGCCGCGCTGGGGATGGTTCCAGCGCACCAGCGCTTCAAGCCCTGCGATAAGCCCACTGCGGTTGTCGATTTGCGGCTGGTAATACAAGCACAGTTGGTTGGACTGAATGGCTTCGCGCAATTCACTTTTGAGTGAAAGATCACCTCGGCTGGTGTGATCCTGATCTTGCGAATAGAGGGCATAACCCTTGCTTGAGCGCTTTGCCTCATACATCGCAATGTCGGCGCACCTTAACAGGCTGCTGGCGTCGTCGCACTGGGAGGGATAAAACGAAAGTCCTAGACTCGCGCTTATGTCGATACTTTGATTTTGCCAGTGAAACGGTTTGTCCATGGCTGTAAGCACCTTGTTTGCAATGAACGAGGCCTCCGTGGGGTCCAGTTTATGTATCAGCACGACATATTCATCGCCCCCCAGCCGCGCGACGGTGTCTTCGCTGCGCACCGTTTCATTCAGCCGGCGCCCCACCTCTCGCAGCAGTTCGTCCCCAACTTCATGTCCGAGGGTGTCGTTGACCTCTTTAAAACGATCAAGGTCCATTAGAAGCACGCCAAATGAATGCTGTTCGCGCTTGGATAGTTCAATTGCTTGCTCTAGCCGGTCACGCAGCAGTGATCGATTGGGCAAGCCTGTGAGGGGGTCGTACATGGCTTGGTCGGTAAGTTGTTTGGCCTGAAACGACACGCGCCGGATGACGAATCCGGCGATGAGCATGCCGATGAGCAGGGCCGCCGTGCCCAAGCTGGTCATCAGGGTGCGCACGCGTCCATAGGATGTTTCGGCATTCTCGACTGCGACTTCAGTCTGGCTGCGCTGAAGTTCCAGCAGGGCACTCACCTGTTCGGCGATGGCACGTTGTGCCGGCATCGCGACCTTGCGTATGCGGGCAAAAGCTTCCTGTTGGTTACTGTTGAACATGGCCATTTCCACCACGGCTTGCACTTCGGGCTGGGCTTCGCGGGTCAGTTTGCGTAGCCGCGCCAGAATGTCACTTTCCTGGCGATTGAGTGGCAAGTGCTCAAGCTGGTTACGTGCTTGGGTGTAGCGGATGCCTTGGGCATTGAAGCGCTGAATTTCGGCGTCTTTGTCGAACGGGTCGTCAAGAATGGGCAAGGAATGCATGGAGAGCATCCGCTCGCGCAGCGCACTGTGCATTTTTGTTGCGAGTTCGATCTTGACGTTGTTGTTTAGGGCAATGTCCTTCAGGCGCTGGTTGGCCTCTGACACATAGCGCAAGCCGATTACACTGAGTGAAACCATCAGGGCGAGCACGATCACAAAACCGAACCCAATCTGTGCACCCATTCCTATGTGTTGCGCGCTTTTTGTCATTGATTCGGCTGGTTTTTCGGATTTTTCGGGTTTGACAGGTGGAGGCGTAGATAGCCTTGATATCGGCAGGATTGTGGCTTACTTTAACCCGCGATGGG
>JAAFGW010000188.1 GCA_010365175.1 Sulfuriferula multivorans
CGCCAGCGCACAGAGCCCGTCAGAATTTCAATCTATGATCCGCCGAAAGTAGAAATCTTAAGCGGTGAACGCAGATTTAAAGGATCATGTTGTGGACGGAGGTCGTCCATTCCATGAAGACATCCCCCGATGGGAAATGGTGTAATGGCTTCGGTTATCTGGATCCTGATTGAGGCGGCTACTGATTGAAGCGGCTAGCGCACAAGATGTCGAGGAAACGTGAATACACCTGGTAGCCGATTCGCGATATCTGACATTCAACGCAATAGAGAAAAAAATGCATCTTGACTCCATATTCCTGATGAATTGCGTCTTCGCAGTTTGTCATGTATTGAAACCAGGCTTTACGTATGAAAACCGTTTCTGAAATCAGCAAGGCTGGGTCGCTGAAAATGCGCTTCGCTCTGCTTGTGCTGGCAGCGCTGATTATTGGCGGGGTGGCGTTATGGGTGTTACGCATGTCTGTATCACCGGTGATACAGGTATCACCGGTTACGATTGCCGTGCCAACTCAAATTAACAGCACACTGCCTATTGTCGCCACATCCCAGGGTCTGTTCCAGCAGGCCGGTGTCGATGTGATCAACCAACCATTTGAACTGGGCAAGGATGCGTTGAAGTCGGTCATTGACGGTAAGGCAGACCTGGCAGTGGTCGCGGATACCCCGTTAATCTTCGCGCTTCACGACGGCAATAAACTCGATATTATCGCCAGCATTTCGCAGGGACGTCGCAGCTTGGCGGTCGTTACGCGCAATGATCGCGGCATCAAGACGCTGAAAGACCTGAGTGGAAAGTCGGTCGGGCTGAGCATGGGGACGAATCTTACTTATTTCCTCGACATGATGCTTCAAACCCAGGGTGTTCCAAGTAGCGAGGTCAATTTCGTCGACCTGAAAACATCCGATGTTCTTTTCGCATTCAAGACCGGGCGGATTGATGCGGCGGTGGTCTACCAGCCATTTCTTTCGCAGTTGGAAACAGAACTTGGCAGCCGGATCAAGGTGTTCTACGGAGACGACGTGTACGCTTTCCGTTTCCTGCTGGTTGGCAAGCCGTTGTACATCGATCGTCATCCTGAAGAAATAAAACGTGTCTTGAAGGCATTGATGGCTGCCGAACAGTTGGTTCGTGACCATCCGGTTAAGGCGCGTAAGGCGGTCGGAAATGCGGTCAATATCGATGATGCACTGATGGCAAAACTGTTCAACACCGAAGACTATGCCCTCTCGCTTGATCAGGCCATGCTACTGGCACTTGATGACCAGACTCGCTGGGCAATGCGACGTGGAATCATCGGTCCCGGACCGATTCCAAACTATTTGGAAAACGTTAAATATCAATATCTAGAAGCAATCCTGCCGACTGCGGTCAAGATCATTCACTAGGAGCTGTCTTGAGGATACGCTCACAAATAAATGTACTGCTGGTCATCTCGTTACTGCTGATTCCGGCAACCTTTAGCATGGCGCTGTTATCGGCGAGAAACGTTGAGCAGAAGCAGATCGATATCAAGGGTGCCGAGGATTTGATCTATAGCGCCACGCAGTTACGACAGATTGCGGTTGAAACTGCCTTGTTTAATGAGCAGCGTGCCCAGGATCAATGGACGCGCAAGATTGTCAGTGTGAAGCGTGAGCTTGATCGCAGGCGTATGGCAACGCCACGTGACAAGGACGCTATCGAGCGCATTCAGAAGCGCATTGCACTGATGCAGGTCATCTATCCACGATTGCTCAGCACACTCGCCTCAACGACAGAAAAAACGCTTTCTGACCAGGCAGGTAGTCGCAATAAGCTCGATGAGCGCGCTGTTGCATCGCTCATGGTGGTGACTCAGGAAGTCATGGATATTTGTAATGACTTGATTCGAAGTGGTCGTGCAGACGCTGAGGTCGCCTTGAGCGTCATGAAATTGACCATCTACGTGGGCTTTCTGGCCCTGGGTACCCTCATGGCTTTTGCCTGGTATCTTGTTAGCCACAGGATATTGCTGCCTTTACGTGCTTTTGAGAAAGGGACCCGGCAGGTCGCCGAGGGGGATTATTCGCAACGCTTGACGTTCACGCAGCGCGATGAAATCGGTGATTTGGCAGACGCATTCGATTCGATGACTTCGCGCGTAGAAAAGTCGATCGATGAACTTTTGATCCATCGCAATAACCTTGCCGTTCTTGTCACGACAAGAACGGCCGAGCTTGCGGAAGCAAAGGACGTTGCGGAAGTAGCCTTCAAATACGCACGCAGTCTGATTGAAGCAAGTCTGGACCCCTTGGTCACGATTAGCCCAGAAGGCAAGATCACTGATGTCAACAAGGCGACGGAATCAGTGACCGGAAAAGACCGAGCCATGCTGGTTGGCAGTGACTTCTCGGATAATTTTTCCGAGCCGCAACGAGCGCGCGAGGGCTATCAGCGTGCGTTTGCGCAAGGCAGCGTGACCGACTACCCGCTGACTATCCAACATGTATCGGGCGATGAGACCGATGTACTCTATAACGCCAGCGTTTATTACGATGGCAAGGGCAGGTTGGCCGGTGTGTTTGCTGCTGCACGTGACGTAACGGAGCGCAAACGCCTGTTCTCGTCACTCCAGGAAAGAAATCTCGAGTTGCAACGCGCCACGTCTGTGGCAGAGAAGGCCAACCTCGCCAAGTCGGAGTTTTTGTCCAGCATGAGCCATGAGCTGCGCACGCCGTTGAATGCCATCCTTGGCTTTGCTCAATTGCTGGAGATGGCAACCCCACCCCCCACACCAAAGCAAACCGAGAGTCTGGAGCAAATTGTCAAAGCAGGTTGGTATTTGCTGGAACTGATCAATGAAATACTGGATCTTGCGGTCATCGAGTCCGGCAGGCTTATGCTGTCACTTGAACCCGTGTTATTGATCGATGTCATACGCGAATGTCACTCGCTGATCGAATTGCAGGCGCAGGAAGCAGACATCCAGATAAGCCTGATCCCGTTTGATCCGACCTGGATGGTGGATGTCGACAGAATCAGAATCAAGCAGGTATTGATCAATTTGCTATCGAATGCGATCAAATACAACAGCAAACATGGAACGGTCGAGGTGGCCTGCATCGCTGGCAGCACAGGACGGCTACAAATCTGCATCAAAGACACGGGTGCAGGCCTGTCTGAAGAAAATCTACAACAGTTGTTTCAGCCGTTCAATCGTCTCGGTCAGGAACACAGCACGGAGGAAGGATCAGGCATCGGCCTGGCGCTAACCCAAAGACTGGTTGCGTTGATGGGCGGCACTGTCCACGTGACAAGTACCCTCGGCGTTGGGAGCGAATTCTGCGTTGAAGTAATCCGGTCCGATACGCCTGTACAGGCCGGATCAGAAGTCTATAAAGCTAAAAATGAGGTGGGCTGAAGCGTTCAGCTTCGGATTTATTTCTGGGGTGTGAAATGGATCAGACACTTATTGTTTATCGAAATGCGCATCACCGAGTATCAGTTGGGCGGGACATTGAGCTGGGATTGACAGGCTGAATGCATGAAACATGGCACGTTATGTAACCTAAGGAGCAGACATGGATAAATCAATGTTGATCGGGATCGTCGCGGGCGCAGTTGCGGTGACGGCTGTGGGTGGATTTGCCGGATACAAAGCCTTGAAAGGCCCGGAATACGCTGAAGTCATCAGCGCAAAAGAAGTGACGGAAAAGGTGCGGACGCCACGCGAGGAATGTCGGGATGTCGCAGTTTCGCACCAGGCACCTGTAAAAGATGAACACCGAATCGCGGGTACTGCCATCGGTGCGGTGTTGGGCGGGGTGCTGGGTAACCAGGTCGGTGGCGGCAAGGGCAAAACGCTGGCAACCGTGGCGGGCGCGGCGGGTGGCGGCTATGCCGGAAATAAAGTGCAAGAGAATATGCAGCAATCAGATCAGGTAACCGAGATGAAAACGCGCTGCAAAACCGTCTACGATTCCAGCACCAAATCGCTCGGATACGATGTGACCTATATGCTTGGAGAGAAGCAGGGTGTCGTGCGGATGGATCACAATCCGGGGCAGCGCATACCGGTTAAAAGTGGACAACTGGTATTGGCTCCGGGGGTGTAGAAACACGTTCTTGCGTTTCGATGGGTGTCAAACAACTTCGGTAAGGCCGGGGTCAGGTCGCGCTTCGTGGTTATGTCTTGCCTTTTTCCAACCGGTAAACCGGCCTCACCTCTTCGCTTTCATATATGAATAAATGGGTGCAGTCTGCCTCATGTTTTTTGTTTTGCTGGCGGCATGTCCTTCCACGAAACTAGTTAAAAACAACATGAGCATATTCAAGGCATGACCGCATCCACTTCCAAACCCTGTCCATTCTGCACCCTGGACCCCAGCCGTATCCTGGCTGAAGATGAACTCACTGTGGTTTACTGCGATGGGTTCCCGGTCTCGCTCGGCCACACGGTCATCATTCCGCGCCGCCACTTTGCCACCCTGTTCGAAGCAACCGAGGCTGATCAGGTCGCGCTTCTGAGAGCGTTGGCGCAGGCCAAGGATTTAGTGGAAAAGCTTCATCAGCCCGACGGTTACAACATCGGGATCAATCAGGGGCAGGCCGGCGGGCAAACTGTTCCACATCTGCATATTCATCTGATCCCGCGCTACCAGGGCGACAAGCAAGACCCGCGCGGCGGGGTGCGGTGGGTGTTGCCGGAAAAGGCGAAGTACTGGTCGTAGCGCGAATGATTGTATCGGGTCGAAAGAGAATTTGTTGCGCCTTGCTGGGGGTGAAGTGCGAGGGATAGCGCACCACCCCCCGCTTCTGAAGTCTCGAAGTTCACATTTGAATTCCCCGGCGAGTGACCTCGACTCATCCTTGAAACCGGGACAGATACGGAGGATGTCAGGCACAGTAGAGAGCGGGGCGATTCGCTTTCGGCTGCTATCGGCGGTGTCGATTTTTTACATGAAGAAGTCCCTTTGGAGGTATTCTGATCAAAGCAAGTAACCTGCTGCTGAGACGATACAGGGCCTTCCAGAGGGGGTGATGGGATTATGTTTATGGCCCTCCCCAATAGGGATCGGAAGGATCCTGGTCCAATTTCGCTGTTTTTGATCCGATTGCAGAAAGGGATCAGGCCTCTCAGTCCGTGAAATTCTGACGAGTGTATTTCAGCGCCTGTTTCTGTTTAAGAGAACTTATTAAGGAACGATGGACGCCATGAAAAAGCCGCTGAAATCCTCCGGAGCCAAAGGCTCGCCGCTGCTGGTCAAGGCGTTAACGCAAAGCGAGCAGGTAAAGGACAAGGTCGAGACCTGCGCCGTTGAACTCTCTGAGGTGAATACGGTATTGAAAGGCGAACTGATCGAGCACTTGCCATTGGAGGATATCCAATTGGCGCTCGAGCAAAGTGCGCATGTGGAACACCAGGTACAGGAATGCGCGGAGGATCTCCACCAAGTCAATCGCAATCTGGCCAAAGAAATTAGCGCGCGAAAGAAACTGGAAAAGCGCATGGATGACACGGCAGCCGAGGAAGAAAAAAACCGTTATCTGGCTTACCATGATACGACCACGGGCTTGGCCAACCGGGCGCTGTTCAACGACAGGATAGAGCAGGCGCTGGCGCAGTCCGAGCGCCATGAGCGCGCTTTTGCCGTTCTGTTTATCGATCTCGATAAATTCAAGGCCATCAACGACGCTTTCGGCCATGGGGCGGGCGACAAGGTGTTGCAAACGGTGGCGACACGATTGCAGGCATGCGTCCGTGAGGAGGATACCGTCAGCCGAATCGGCGGCGACGAGTTCCTGTGCCTGCTGATGGAGGTCAACGACGAGGCGGATGTCGCCCATATCGCCGAAGCCATCGTTCGCACGACTGCAGAGATTGTGCCACTCGGTGAGACCCAACTCAAAGTCACCGCCAGTATCGGTATTGCAATTTATCCGAGGGACGGTACAACCGCGGAGGCCCTGATCAAAAACGCAGATTCGTCGATGTACAGGGCGAAACAGAAGGGCGAAGGGTATTCATTCTTTAACCCGAGCGAATAGGCTCGGCACGACCCCACCAAGCCGGTATGGCAAGTCGCCGCGCAAGCGGTCGGGAGCCCAACGCGCCACAAGGGGCCAATCCTTTCACACTCT
>JAAFGW010000189.1 GCA_010365175.1 Sulfuriferula multivorans
TGATCAGCAAACCGGCACCCGACAGTGCCAGATGGCCGAGATGAATCAGGTGCCAATCGGTCGCGTCACCATTCTCGGCAGAGTACTGGCACATCGGTGCGATCACGATGCGGTTCTTCAACAGAAGATTACCGATGGCAAAGGGCGAAAAAAGTTGGCTCATGATTTAATCCCAGTCGAAACTGCATTGCATTTCAGAATCCTTCAAGCAGGACCTTGCCGATGGTCTGGCCGCTTTCCGGCAGACGGTGCGCCTGCTGCAGGTTGACCGCGTTGATCTTGCCGAAATTATGCCGTAGCTGGCCACCCCACCATCGCCACGATGGTGGCATCAAGGTGTGTTGGCCATTCGCTTCTTACAAACCAATACACCCAACGGAGCGTATTGACTTCATTTTCGCAAAATATAAAAGTCTTCATCACGAACTCGATACGCGCCAAAGCAGCTTAAGTTTCGTCTAAGTATCAGTCCTCATACTGAGGTCTATCCGTGACAACGAACCTTTCCAAAGAGAATGCATGAATACTCATTCGATGACCCCCGACGTCTTGTCCTCGCGCTGGGCACCGATAAATCGGAGGGTCACACGACGACCATCGTGAAGCGTCGAGCACGACGCCATGTTTGCGACACAAGCCGCATGCACAACGGCAATCACTTCCTGCCAAGCTCATGACACCCTTCAAATCCAATCGGCACCCTCCATCACGAGCCGCCCAGGCGAAACGCCCCCACGCAGGCGAAGACTGCATCCTGGTGCTGCAAGGCGGCGGTGCACTCGGCGCCTACCAGAGCGGCGCATTCGAGGCGCTGTGCGAGAGCTATGGCGATATCGCCTGGGTGGCGGGCATTTCGATCGGAGCGATTAACGCAGCACTGATTGTCGGCAATCCAGCTCACGCACGCGTCGCAAGGCTGCGCGAATTTTGGCAACTCGTCAGCTCATCAGCCGGTTTGCCAGGCATCGCGAACAGAGTCGCCGCCCGCGAAACATTGAACGAAGCAAGCGCAACGCAGGGCATGCTGTTTGGCGTGCCGGGCTTTTTTGCGCCGCGCTTCCCACCGGCACCGTTCCAGCCGCGCGGCACGCTGGAGGCCATCAGCTATTACGACACTGCGCCGCTGCGTCAGACACTGGAACGACTAATCGATTTCGACCTGATCAGCTCTGGGGCGGTGCGCCTGTCGGTCGGCGCGGTCAACGTGCGAACCGGCAACGTTGAGTATTTCGATTCAGCCAAACAACGCATCGACGCGCGCCACATCATGGCCAGTGGTGCTCTGCCGCCGGGCTTCGCGCCGGTGGAGATCGACGGCGAGCATTACTGGGACGGTGGCCTGGTCTCAAACACACCGCTGCAGTATGTACTTGACCAACCCGGCAAGCGATGCCGGGTCGTGTTCCAGGTTGATCTGTTTGCAGCGACTGGCGCATTGCCGACGACGCTTGCGGAAGTGACTGAGCGCGAGAAAGACATTCGATTCTTCAGCCGCACCCGGCTGAATACCACCAACGAGATGGACCGGCAAGTGATTGCGCAGGCGGCGCAGCGCCTGATTGCGAGGCTGCCGCCTGAGCTGCGCGACGATCCCGATGTGCAGGCTCTGTCGCGAGTGCGCGGTGTGAGCGCGGTCGAGGTGGTGCATTTGATCTATCGCAGCAAGCACTATGAGAGTCAATCCAAAGATTTCGAGTTCTCCCGCGCTTCTGTGCAGGAACTTTGGACCTCAGGACAGGCCGATATGGCGCACACCCTGCATGACCCACGCTGGGTTGATCGTCAGCCAGGTGGCAATGGCGTCCACGTATTCGACCTCACCTCTGACAGCCCCTCCTCAACCCGGCCGATCCTATGAACATGGAAGACGTAGAACGCAACGCGTTCGCGATGCCATTGACCAGCCCCGCCTTCCCGGCAGGGCCCTACCGCACCGACCTGGACGCACTGCGCGCTGTCGTGCCGGAGCCGCTGCAGGTGACCCGTCCGATCGTCAAGTACGAGTTCATCCGCATGCCCGACTCCACCGGCTTTGGTGATTACGCAGAATCAGGCCAGGTGATCCCGGTGACGTTCGAGGGCCAGGAGGGAAGTTACGTGCACTCGATGTACCTGAACGACGAGGCGCCGATCGCTGGCGGGCGAGAGCTCTGGGGTTTCCCGAAGAAGCTGGCCGCACCGTCGCTCACCGTTGAAAAAGACACCCTTCTTGGCACGCTCGACTATGGCCCGGTGCGCGTGGCGACCGCAACGATGGGCTACAAGCATCGCACCCTTGACTCTGCGGCTGTGCTCGCGAGCCTGCTGGCGCCGAACTACCCGCTCAAGATCATCCCGCATGCGGACGGCAGTGCGCGCATCTGCGAACTCGTGCGCTCTTTTCTTGAAGACGTGACGGTCAAGGGGGCATGGTCGGGTCCAGCCGCGCTGTCGCTGGCACACCATGCGCTCGCACCGGTCGCCCAACTGCCGGTACTGGAGGTCATCTCGGGGACCCCCATCCTGGCTGACATCACACTTGGTCCGGGGTCCGTGGTCCATGACTACCTCGCCGGAACTCTCACCGCATCTCAACCCAACCTGAAAGAAATCTCATGAAGCTCCAAGACAAGGTCGGCATCGTTACCGGCGCGGCCAGCGGCACTGCAATGGCGGTGGTTATATGTTGAAAGGCGTGGTTATCGGCGTCGCATTAACGCTTGCGATTGCCCTGGGCGGCGCTTATGCGCTGGTGCGAAGCGGGCTTATTCCGGCCAATGCGGATGCAGAACCCGGCAGGCTGGAAACCTGGATGGCCCGCACTTCCCTGGATGCGACGCTGCGTCGCGAGGCCCCAAAGGGCCAAAATCAGGTGGCGCTAACCGAGGACAATCTTCTCAATGGCGTTCATCTTTTCGCGAAGAACTGCGCGGTTTGCCATGGCTCCGCGAAGGGCGCTGCGTCGACATCACCGATAGCGAAAGGCCTCTATCCAAAGCCACCGCAATTGGCGACGGATGGGGTGGATGACGATCCGGAAGGAGATTCATTCTGGAAGATCAAGCACGGTATCCGTCTGACGGGGATGCCTTCGTTTGCGTACGCCCTCAGTGACCAGCAGATATGGACGCTTGCGCTTTTCCTGAAGCACATGGACAAGCTGCCGCCCGCAGTGCAGCAGACTTGGCAGCAAGTTCAAAATTGGCCAGCGACGGCCATGAACCAGACGGGTCAGAAATAGCCTGTTCGACGCCTTATGTGCAGTCGTCGTTGCGAAAAACACTGGCGTGACAGCGAAGAGGCGTATGTTGCCTGATACATGACTCTCATGGCCCTGGTCATTCCTAAAATTAGCCTGGTCACTTGGAGATAAGCACCTGACCAATTCTGGGGCTGCGCCTACAACAGGCAGCTTCGATGACGCAGCCTCAGAATTTACATTTGACGACCAACACTACATCGTTTCTTCACATCTAGCCGGCAACATCAAATGCTAGATATAGCGCTGCCCGAAGTTCCAGCAGATGGCAATTCCAGAACCTGCATTTCAGGTGACCCCCGAACCTTCTTCAGCGCAAATTAAACGGCCCTGAAATATTCAAGGAGCAACAACAACATGAAAGATCATTTATTGCCAGTGACCGTCGACGTTGGTCGCAATCAATCGCGAGACCAGGGTGCTGATAAGGCACATGCATTAGTGTGTGAAGCTCCAGTGAGCGATCGTTGCGAACTGATTTCCCGACTCGTCGGCGAGGTCTATGAGGTGGCTCCTGCGGTGGAGCGCAGCCGACTGCTTACGCATTTGCTCAAACCTTTGGGCGTGCTATCTATCGTCGCTGTGGCCAATGGAATTTTTTCCAAGGTACGCTTCAACAACGGTTGGACCAACCTGGATATCCGTCCTGAAGATGTAGAGAATGTAAGAGCCATCGATGTCGTCACCCTGGTCAATTATGTGCAGCAGGTCAGTATTTCGGCGGTGGATGGCCTTGCGCAGGTTCTTGCAGCGTCACCGGTCATGACGGGATCGGCAGTAACAGCGGTGCTGATCACCATACTCGCAAGCCGGTCACGCAATCGACCGACATTTGAGGAAGATGATTTTGATGTAGATCTGCGCTGAAGGTCAAATCTCTAGGAGGGTTGGTCTGAACAACTCACCGCAGCGTCGAGTAGCGGGTATCTGATGTTCAGATAGTGCGATTTCACGCGGAACCTCCAGAAACCCCGCCATTTTTACCGGCCACTTGGGCCTCTTGCGCCCTTGGCAGGGCATTTCCCTGTTATTGGGCGCACTCATGCCCGTCTTGAGCAGCAAGCCGCGCTGAAACTTGAACAATGTTTTCCGCAACCGGTCATCGATGACCTGATCGCGCGCGGGCATGAGGTCGATGTCTTGCCGCCGTTCGATGAAACCGTGGGCCATGCCGGCGCACTGGTACGTCATCCGGATGGCACGCTCGAAGGCGCCAGCGATCCGCGATCCGATGGTGGCGTGGCGGTGTATTGAAGAGTCGAGTTCATGATGAAGCGACCGCGTTTTCTTCCAGCTAATTTCAGCGCTGTGGTCCGTGACTTTGACACGAGAAATTTCCTAAGATGTTTCAACCAGATTTCCGAGAATCGTCTCGTTGTCCGCGACCGAGTAGGTGATGAGCGGCAAAGGTGCAGTTACTCAGCGGTCAGAAATATAGGCGACAGACATCATAAAAAGCAGACAATCCGATCTATTAACGACATCCAGACCAGCACCATGTACCACGCGGCACCTCACCGTTACGACACCCTGCCTTATCGCTGCGTTGGCGCCAGCGGGCTCAAGCTACCCGCCATTTCACTCGGTTTGTGGCACAACTTTGGCGACACCACGCCGATGGCGACGCAGCGCGCCTTGTTGCGAACGGCGTTCGATTTGGGGATCACGCATTTCGATCTGGCCAACAACTACGGCCCGCCCTATGGCAGTGCAGAAACCAACTTTGGTGAGCACATGCGCCGTGATTTCCGACCCTACCGCGACGAGTTGATCATCTCCAGCAAGGCAGGCTACGAAATGTGGCCTGGCCCGTATGGCCAGGGCGGCGGATCGCGCAAATACGTGCGGGCCAGCCTGGACCAGAGTTTGAAGCGCATGGGGCTGGAGTATGTCGATATCTTCTACTCGCACCGCTTCGACCCCGACACCCCGCTGGAAGAAACCATGGGTGCGCTGGCCACGGCCGTGCAGCAGGGCAAGGCGCTGTATGTGGGAGTTTCGAGTTATTCCGCTGCCAAAACGCGCGAAGCCGCCGCGCTGTTGCGCCAGATGGGCGTGCCAGCGCTGATTCATCAGCCGTCTTACAGCCTGCTGAACCGCTGGATTGAGGAAGACCTGCTTGATGCCCTGGATGAAACCGGCATGGGCTGCATCGCTTTCAGCGCGCTGGCGCAAGGCTTGCTGACCGACAAATACCTGCAGGGCGCGCCGCTGGATGCGCGCATCAACCGCCCTGGCGGCGGCACGTTCAAGGCCGAGCACCTGAGCGAGCAAAACCTGTCGCATGTGCGCGCCCTGAACGAGCTGGCCCGCGCGCGCGGCCAGAGCCTGGCGCAAATGGCCATCGCCTGGGTGCTGCGCGACCCCCGCGTCACCTCGGCGCTGATCGGCGCCAGCCACCCCGATCAGCTCGTGGAGCTGGCAGGAGCACTCAAGCAGCTCACGTTCTCGGCGCAAGAGCTCGCGGCGATTGACCAGCACGCGGTGGAGGGCGGTATCAACTTGTGGCAACGCTCCTCCACTGACCCGCGCCTTGCTTGACATGCGCGCCACACAGGGTCCGCTGACGCGCGTCGTTGTGCCATGGCGGCACCGTTAAGCGGCTGCCATGGCAGCCCGTTTATACGCGCTCGGCGCCATCGCGCTGTGGGCCACGGTGGCCTCACTCGGGGTGTTGCTTAAACACATCCCGCCCTTTCTGCTGACCGGTATTTCGCTGCTGATGGGCAGCTTGCTGGCGCTGCCGTTTGTTCTGCAAGACAAACGGCAATGGAGTATTCCGGTGAGCACCCTCGCGCTGGGCGTTTACGGACTGTTCGGTTTCCACTTCCTGCTTTTCCTCGCCCTGCGCAGCGCG
>JAAFGW010000190.1 GCA_010365175.1 Sulfuriferula multivorans
GCGGGAAAAATTTCTTGCTTACATATCAAACATATGCGGCGCTGCGAAATTTTTCCCGCGCCTTGCATTTGGGCGAACTCTGAATTTTTAGAGGCGCCCTGAACTAGGAGATGAATATGCCGCACATTACCCGTGACAGTCTTATGACCCTGGAGGCGTATGCCAAGGTGCGCCCCGAGTACCGCGCTGAAATCATGGCGCACAAGAAGAACCGCATGGTCGAGCTGGGCGATCACGTCACGCTGATTTTCGAAGATGAAAAAACCATGCGTTACCAGATACAGGAAATGCTGCGTGCCGAGCGCACGTTTGAAGATGCCGGGATTCAGGATGAACTCGACGCCTATAACCCGTTGGTGCCGGACGGCAGCAACTGGAAGGCGACGATGATGATCCAGTATTCCGATCCGGACGAACGCAAGGTGGCGCTGGAAAATCTGAAAGGTATTGAGGATCGGGTGTGGGTGCAGGTAGACGATCAGGCTCGCGCGTATGCCATTGCCGATGAAGATATGGCACGTGAGAATGCCGAAAAAACCTCAGCGGTTCATTTTCTGCGGTTTGAACTCGACACCACTTCGGTCGCTGCCGCCAAGGCGGGGAATCCGATTCGCATGGGTATTGATCTGGCGGCCTATCAGGTAGATCCCATGACGCTGGCCGAAAATAACCGTTCGGCACTTGTGGTTGATTTGTCCTAGAATCAACCAAGGGCGATCAAACAATACGTACCGCCTGTCATTGAAGGAGGGCGTGATGCTGGACCAACTGTTGATTCACCAGGTTCGTCGGCGACTGAAAGCATCCGGCCTGCCTCTGGCTGTTGAACTGTGGAACGGCGAACTGCTAGAGCCGAGCACACTCGCTGCAGTGCGTATTCGGCTGCATCATATGGCCAGCCTGAAAGCCTTGGCATTCCCCAATCTGGGCGCTTTGGCGCGGGCTTATGTTGAGGGCGCGCTGGACCTGGAAGGCAGTGCCCGGGACATCCTCGCGCTGGGTGATCGCCTGTGCAATGCAGACGGCCTGACACCCAAAACCGGTTCTGAAAACTGGAAATGGTGGCGGCATACGCGCACCCGGGATCGCAAAAACATCCAGTACCACTACGATGTCTCCAACGACTTTTATGGTTTGTGGCTGGACGCCAAGCGGGTGTATTCCTGCGCCTACTTCAAAACGCCGGACATGAGCCTGGATGCGGCACAGGAAGCCAAGCTCGACCTCATTTGCCGCAAACTCAATCTGCAGCCGGGCGAACACTTTCTCGACATAGGCTGCGGCTGGGGTGGACTGGTGCTGCATGCGGCGCAACATTACGGCGTGCAGGCGGTCGGCATCACGCTGTCGGACGACCAGCATGCGTATGTGCGTCAACAGATCGAAGCACTGGGTCTGGCAGGGCGAGTAGAAGTGCGCACCCTGGATTATCGTGACATGCAGGAGCCTGATGCTTACGACAAGATCGCCAGTGTGGGCATGTTTGAGCATGTGGGCCAGGCGAATCTGGGTGACTATTTCGACAGGATCACCCGCTTGCTCAAGCCGGGTGGGTTGGTGCTCAACCATGGCATCACCACCGCTGAACCCGATGCTATCGGGCTCGGCAGTGGCATTGCCGAGTTCATCGAAGACTATGTGTTTCCGGGCGGGGAACTGGTGCATGCCTCGGACGTATTGCGTGCTGCTTCCCGCAGCGGTCTCGAATGCCTGGACGCTGAAAACCTGCGACCCCATTACGGCAAAACGCTGTGGCATTGGGTCAACCGACTGGAAGATCATGCCGACGAAGCCCGGAAAATCATAGGCGAACAAAAGTATCGTATCTGGCGCATTTACATGGCGGGGTCGGCCCATGCCTTTGATCATGGCTGGATGGAGCTGTGGCAAGTGCTGGCGGGCAAGGGGGTCAATGGATCTCAGCCGAACTATCCGTTCAACCGGGATTCCATGTATCGCAGCAACTAACTCTTCGGTGACGCTGGGTCATGTTGTCGGACGGTCTGAATCGCGTTCGCGGTTTGCCTCGCGGTCATGGCGCAGCGCAGCTGGAGATCCGTCACTGGGCTGAAATTGCCTGCGGTCACCCGCTGAGCACTGTCAAGGCAGTGCTTGTCGTCTCAGACTTCGTGCCGGTCCAATTCTTGGTCAGCCAGTGAGACGGGGTCTTCAATCGGCTCAAGATGGGTGGTGATGTGGACGTGTGTCACCACTTGCCGGATATCGGCTTCGATGCGCTCGGACCAGTCATGGCCATGCTGGACGGTCCACGCACCGGGTACCAGGACGTGCACGGTGATAAAGGCACGGGTGCCGGCCTGGCGGGTGCGCAGGGCATGAAATTTCAAGCCGTGCTTGCGATAGCTATCCAGGATGGCATCAATTGCCTGGAGTTCATCCTCCGGAATTGAGACATCCATCAACCCTGCGGCAGAACGCTGCAGCAGCTGCCAACCGGTCCATAGAATATTCAATGCCACCAGCAGAGCAATCACGGGATCAAGCCACAGCCAGCCTGTCAGCCAGACCAGCCCCACGCCCACGATGACTCCAACCGATGTCCAGACGTCGGTCATCAGATGATGTGCATCGGCTTCCAGGGTGATGGATTTGTATTTCTTGCCCACGTTCATCAGGGTGCGTGAGGTGGCCAGATTGATGATTGAAGCAACCACCGAAATGACAAGAGCGATGCCGACGGCTTCGAGCGGTTGTGGGTTGAGCAGGCGCTCGATGGCCGTGTAGCTGATGGCGACTGCTGCGATCAGGATGAGAAATCCCTCAAACGCGCTGGAAAAGTATTCGGCTTTTCCGTGCCCGTGGGCATGGTTGTCATCCGCAGGTTTTGCCGCCAGCGTCAGCATGGCCAGTGCCATCATGGCGCCCGCCAAATTGACGAACGATTCCAGTGCGTCGGAAAGCAGACCAACAGAACCCGTAATCCACCAGGCCCAGCCCTTGAGCATGATCGTGGCCAGGGCAGCGGCTATCGAAAGCCAAGCATAGCGTTTGAGAGAGGCGTGCAACATAGGGGACAGGGTAAGTGATGAAGGCCAGAGAAGCGATACAGAATACTTCTGGATACGACATGGATTTTAAGCCATGGCGCTTGACTTGAACATTTTGATTTCGCACTACGAACACGGGTGTGATCCAGGAAGCGCTGATCTTAATGGGAGACATATCGCCGCTGAATCAATAAAATAGCCACCATGAAAATTCTGCTTGCTTTACTTCTTTGCCTGCCTTTTGCCGCTCGTGCCGAATGGGGCCAATTCGATTTCGAGTTCGATCAGGACAAGCCCTGGTCCGAGGTGGCGGTCAAACTTCCGGCTTATCCTAAAGCCGAAAACCTGATTCCCTTTAACGTGTCTTCGGCAACCCGTAACAAGCACTTCATCGACGCTGAGTCGATCAGCGTCGGTGAAGATATGGTGGTTCGCTACACCGTGATTATCGAGGCGGCCGCTGGCGCAAAAAACGTGTCTTTCGAAGGCATCCGCTGCGAATCGGCCGAGCGGCGCCTGTACGCTTATGGCCATCCCGACGGCACGTGGTCCAAGGCGCGCAACGCGGGCTGGGAAGGCATCAAGCTCCGTTCGCTGTTGTCTTATCAAAAAGCACTTTTTGAAGACCATTTCTGTCCCGACGGCATTCGCGTCAGAGATGGCAAGGAAGCTGTGAAAAATTTGCGGCAGGCGGCACGATGACTGGTTCGGTTGTAAAACACGCCCGCCGTATTGTCGTCAAAGTCGGCTCCAGTCTGGTTACTGGAGGCGGAAAAGGGCTGGATCACGCCGCGCTATCACGATGGGCTGAGCAGATTGCGGCATTGACCGAACAGGGTCGAGAAGTGGTGCTGGTATCGAGTGGAGCAATTGCCGAGGGAATTTCACGACTGGGCTGGAATAAACGTCCCAAGTCAGTCAGGAAGTTGCAGGCCGCAGCGGCTGTGGGGCAGATGGGGATGGTACAGGCGTATGAATCCATTTTTCGCGCGCACGGCTTGAATGCTGCACAAGTGCTCTTGACCCATGAAGATATGGCCGACCGGAAGCGTTATCTGAATGCGCGCTCTTCATTGAGAACGCTGCTGGAGCTTCGCGCCGTTCCTATCATCAATGAAAATGACGCGATCGCCACCGATGAAATTCGCTTGGGTGATAACGACACACTGGCTGCATTGGTCACCAATCTGGTTGAAGCTCATTGCCTGATTATTTTGACTGATCAGCCGGGTTTGTATACAGGGGATCCGCGCAAGGACCCGAGCGCGACGCTGGTGCTGCATGCACACGCGGGCGACCCGGATCTGGACAATATGGCAGGGGGCGCGGGCAGCAGTGTGGGCACGGGCGGGATGCTGACCAAGATTCTTGCGGCCAAGCGTGCGGCCCGCAGCGGTGCTCATACCGTGATCTGTAGCGGTCGTGAGGAAAACGTATTGCTTCGGCTTGCGGACGGTGAAGCCATCGGCACCCAGCTGGTGTCGCGTCAGGAAACCTTGGTGGCGCGTCGCCAGTGGTTGGCCGACCATCTGCAGATGCGGGGTGGTGTGGTGATCGACGATGGGGCAGTGCGTGCGCTTCAGGAAGAAGGCAAGAGTTTGCTGCCGGTGGGCGTCATCGGCATCACGGGAAATTTTCTGCGGGGGGACGTTGTCGCGATTGTCGATACAGGGGGCAATGAGATCGCACGCGGCCTGACCAACTACAGTTCGAGCGAAGCGCGGCGGATTGCCGGCGTCCCCAGTACGTCAATAGAATCCGAGCTGGGTTATATGGATGAACCGGAGCTGATTCATCGGGACAACCTGGTGATGTTGGCATGACCTCTACGCTTGATTTAATGCGCCATGGCGAACCCGTTGGCGGGCGAAAATATCGGGGCCAGGTCGATGACCCGCTCTCGGCAAAAGGATGGGCACAAATGCATGCTGCAGTGGGGGACGCCCGTCCCTGGACACAGCTGGTTTCTTCGCCGCTGCTGCGTTGCCGTGAATTTGCCGAAACCCTGGCGGGTCGACTCGGGTTGCCGCTTTCACTTGACGATAGATTCCAGGAAGTCGGCTTTGGCGTATGGGAAGGCAAGTCAGGCGCCGAAATAGAGCAGAGCGACCCTGGCGTTCTGGCGCGCTTTAAGGCTGATCCGGTTAATGCGCGTCCGGAAGGGGCTGAACCGCTAGCCGATTTTCATACACGGGTAGCGGCTGGCCTGGATGATCTGCTCGCAAACAATACCGATCAGCATGTCCTGTTGGTCGGCCATGCGGGCGTCATCCGTATGGCGTTCGCATGGGCGCTGCATGTCCCCCTG
Organism: Sulfuriferula multivorans; assembly: GCA_010365175.1. Lineage (GTDB taxonomy): Bacteria > Pseudomonadota > Gammaproteobacteria > Burkholderiales > Thiobacillaceae > Thiobacillus. Next base: position 5,317 of record JAAFGW010000190.1, read on the forward strand.
GAACATGCTTATCGTGTCGAGGTGGCAACATCCTCGTTCACGCGACTTCGCTTCGATGCCCAGCGTGCAAGTCTGATTTTTCACGGCGGAAGTCTGGCCGAACAGTGATCCACCGCATCACGCTTGGGCTGTGCCTGCTGCTGGCGATGCCGGTGCAAGCTGCGACGGTTCGCCTGGTTGATGACGCAGGGCAAACACTCGAGTTCACCCAGCCACCACAGCGCATCATTTCACTCACGCCCCATCTCACCGAGCTGTTGTTTGCTGTGGGTGCAGGATCGCAGGTAGTGGGCGTCGATAGCGCCAGCGATTTTCCACCTGACGCGAAAACGTTGCCGCGCGTGGGGGATTACAGCCGCATCAACTTTGAACGTGTACTTGCCCTGAAACCGGATCTGGTGGTCGTCTGGGTGGGCGGTAATCGCCCAGCGGATATTCACGGCCTCAAAAAAATGGGCGTGCCTGTTTTGCAAACACAAGCCACCAAGCTTGCGGATGTGGCGCGCTTATTGCGCTTGATTGGTCAGGCGAGTGGGCATGCGGGATTGGGCAATGCAGCTGCTCAAAAGTTTTCCGACCAGTTGGCTGCACTTGAAGTCCCGACCCGCCGTCCCCCTCGAATAAAAGTGTTTTATCAGGTTTGGGACCGACCGTTGATGACGGTGGGTGGAACGCACTGGATCAGCGATGCGCTGACGTTGTGTGGTGCGCGCAACGTGTTTGCCGACTTGCGTGGGCTGTCTCCGGTGGTGTCGCGTGAAGCCGTTTTGCAG
>JAAFGW010000191.1 GCA_010365175.1 Sulfuriferula multivorans
GCTAGTGTCATGAATCAGAAATAAGAGAACACATAATGAAACGAATGGATTTTTTCGCAGGGCAAGGCGCGAGGAGGCGATATGGCTAACTCTATGGCATCGACGAGCAACGCAGCCATGCGGAAAAAGACACCGTTTCATGTTGCGATATTTCTGATTCACGACACTAGCATGAGCTAACGATTAGATGATAGCCCCCATGTGTCATCTGGCACTTCCTTCGTCTTGACCATCCGTTAAAAGGTTCCGGACAATCAGGGCATCTCAGACTGCGCCTTTTTATTTGAAGCGCGGGCTAAGACTGCATAGGTGTTTGGAGGCTTGGGTAATATACGCCAGTTCGTTTTCGAACGAGGTTTTGTGGCAGATGTGAGCTTCTGCCTGCATGTAGTCAGTCCAGCGAGGCCGACGCCTTGACCAGCGCGTCATAGGCTTCGCTGCTCATCAATTTCCGTTCCAGCACCAGATCGCGAATGCTGCGCTGGGTGGTAAGCGCCTCCATCGCCAGTTCGGCCGCCATCTCATATCCCAGCTGCGGATTCAGCAGCGTCACCAGCGTAATAGCCGAATCCAGGTGCTTCTGGCACGACTCGGTATTCGGCGTAATCCCAGCTACACAACGATCGGCCAGAATACGCATCGCGCGCTTGATGATGTCGATCGACTGGAACAGGTTCGCCACCATGATCGGCTCGAAGGCGTTCAACTGCAGCTGGCCGCCTTCGCAGGCCATCATCACCGTCAGATCGTTGCCGATCACCTGATATGCCACCTGGTTCACCATCTCCGGAATCACCGGATTGACCTTACCCGGCATGATCGACGAACCTGCTTGCACCGGCGGCAACAGAATCTCGCCAATGCCCGCACGCGGACCCGAGGCCAGCAGGCGCAGGTCGTTGCATATCTTCGACAGCTTCGTTGCCGTGCGCCGCAGCACGCTCGACCATGTCAGATAAATGCCGGTGTCCGACGTCGCCTCGATCGGGTTGGACGCCGTGGTGAGCGAAAACCCGCTGACCTCAGAAAGATGCCGCACTACCACCGCCGAATAGCCCTTGGGTGCATTCACCCCAGTACCAATCGCGGTGCCACCGAGTCCCACCTCGCCAAGCAGGCGCTCCAGATCACTGAGCCGTTGCGTTTCCTCGCGCAACGTATCAGCAAAGGCCTGAAACTCTTGTCCCAACGTCATCGGAATCGCGTCCTGCAACTGCGTGCGGCCGATCTTGTAGATGTCCTTGAACGCCTCGGCGCGCTCCTCGAAGGTGCGGATCAGGTGTTCGAGCGATTCCTGTACCCCCGCATGGCTCAGCAGCAAACCCACCCGAAACGCCGTCGGGTAGACATCGTTGGTCGACTGCGACAGGTTCACATGATCGTTCGGGTGCAGTTGCTTGTAGCTGCCCTTGGAATGCCCAAGAATTTCCAGCGCCCGGTTGGCGATTACCTCGTTGGCATTCATGTTGGTCGACGTGCCCGCCCCGCCCTGAATCAAATCAATAACAAATTGCTCGTGCAACTTTCCGCCGATGATGTCGTCGCACGCCTGCCCGATCGCCTGCGCCTTGTCCGCTGGCAGCAAACCGAATTCCAGGTTCGCCGCCATGCTGGCCTTCTTGACCATGGCGAGCGCAATGATGAAGCGCGGGAAATGGCTGATCGGCACCCCCGACACCATGAAGTTATCCAGCGCCCGCGCCGTGTGCACGCCGTAATAGGCGTCAGCGGGAATTTCTTTGATGCCGAGGAAGTCTTTTTCAATGCGGGTGGATGACATGATGTCTCACGATCAAAAAGGGATTAAGTGTGGCGCAATTGGCGTTCACGCTCAATTAACCGCCATCTTGCATTCTTTCACGCAACAGTAGAGGGAACCAGACTGAAACTAAAGCGTGATCACCTGCCCCTGCTGTAACGCAGTCAGCGTCCAGTCCGGCGCGGCAGCCTGAAGTTCATCCATGATGGCCGCCTCGTTGCCCGGCTTGAGATGGGTAATCCAGACGGTCGGCCGCACACGCAACTCCTGCAAGAATTCAGCCAACGAATCGGGCCAATGATGCTTGGACGCTTGGGCGATATCGGCCAGTGCGTTTTCGAACGAGGTTTCGATGATGAGGTGGCGCAGGTTGGGGATGGCGTTAAGTGCTTCGACGAAGGCTTCGCTGCTGGTGGTGTCGCCGCTGAACACCAAACTGCCGCCCGCCCCGCTGATCTGGATGCCGCATGCCGGAACCACGTGGTTGACTGGCAACGGCGTGAAGGAACGCCCATCCAGCGTCAGGCGTTCACTCATCTGCAACGGATCGAAGCGCAACCACGGCGCCTCGGCGCTGGGGATTTCGCGAAAGTCCGGCCACAAATGCCAGTTGAACATGTGATCGGACAGCGACTTGATCACCTCGGGCAGCGCATGCACGATGATCGGCGTGGTGCGTTTTTCACCCACGGCGTCGAGCAATAACGGCAGGCCCAGCACATGATCGAGATGGGCATGGGTGACGACCACGTGGTCGATCGCCAGCAGTTGTTCCAGGCTCAGGGTGGTGATGCCGGTGCCGGCGTCGATCAGGATGTCGTCATCGACTTTGAAGCAGGTGGTGTGACGTCCACTGCCGATGCCGCCGCTGCAACCGAGTATGGTGAGTTTCATCGTTGTTCTTGTCGTGATTATTTCGTGGTGTAGATGAACACGCCATCCCAGTCAGCCGGTGGCGGCACTTCGCGGAAATGCGCGATGCGTTCGAGGTAGATATCACACACCTTGCAGGGCGTAGTCTCTTTCAACTCGTTCAGCATTTTAGTGGCTGCATCCCAATCCTGAGCTTGATAGCGTTTGTAGGCTTCTTCAAACACGCGAGCCGTCATCAAGGCCTGTTCAGGCAACGCGTCTTTACGGCCGAGTGGTTGATAAATCGCCACCGGGGTAGCCTTGCCCTTGACGCGCACGTCGTCAATCTTCATGAAGACATGTACCGGGTCGGCCTCGACGGTAGTCTGGGTCGCCAGAATACCGACGCCATATTGTTTGGTGATGCCTTCCAGCCGCGAGCCCAGGTTCACCGCATCGCCCATCACAGTGTAGGACATGCGAAATTCCGATCCCATGTTGCCGACGCTCATGCGCCCGGTATTGACGCCAATGCCGATTTGCACGTCGGGCCAGCCGCGTGCGGCGAACTCCTTGTTGAGCTGTGGCAGCGCGGCCTGCATCTCGAGCGCGGTCTGCACCCCGCGAATGGCGTGGTCGGTGAGGTCTACCGGCGCGTTCCAGAACGCCATGATGGCATCGCCGATGTATTTGTCGATGGTTCCACGCTGGTGCTGCACGATGTGGGTCATGGTCGACAGATAGGCGTTCAGCACTTCGGAGAGTTCGGCCGGCGACAGGTTTTCCGAGAAGTTGGTAAAGCCGCGGATATCGGAAAACAGCACGGTCATATCGCGTGACTGGCCGTCCATGGTGTAATGCGCGGGGTCCTGGCTCATTTCAGCGGCCAGTTCGGGCGGCACATACTGGCCGAACAGCTTGGTCATCTGGCGCTTGTTGCGGCTTGCGGCGAAGAAGCCGTAAGCGGTATTAAGCGCATACAAGCCCAGTACCGTGACCATGGGTGCGGCCATCGGCACCACCCAGAAGCGCGTCCAGGCTGCGGCATAAGCCGCGAGCAACAAAGCCAGCAAGCCAACGCTTGCCACCAGTCCGATGACCGGGCCAAAGCGAAGCAGGATGAGCGTCAGCAATGCACCCAGTATCAGAACCGTAACCAGTTGTGCGTCACCTGCCCAGGGTGGCGTGCTGCGGGTGGTGCCGTCAAGCATGCCCGCGATGAGATGGGCGTGAATTTCCACTCCCGGAAAGGCGTTGGAAAACGGTGTGACGCGCAAATCGGCCAGACCCGGCGCGGTCGATCCCAGCAATACAATGCGGTTTTCCAATTGCGCCAATGGCGCTTTGCCAGATAGCACCTGAGCCGCTGAAATATAGGGAAAGGGTGCGCCGGCCCGATACGGCACATGCACGCTGCCATCTGCGCTCAGCGGCACCCGGATGCCCCCTACTTCCACCCATGGTGCACTGTATTGCCGCCCCAAAATACTGGTTTTCTCAACGCCGGCCACCAACGGGTCTCCGCCAAATGCCACCCGTAGCGTGGATGCCGACAAGGACTGGAAATAGCCTTTGCCGTACGGCGCCACCAGATGCATCTGCCGGGCGGTACCGTCTTCATCCGCAAGCATGTTGAAGAAGCCTGCGCCCTGTGCCGCATCCTGGAAGGCCGGCAGATTCGCACCGAAACCGGTAGCCGGTGGCATGCCGGGCTGCATCGGGCTGAACGCGGTCATGGGCAGCGAGGGTGGCGGCAAGCTGCCCGATTTCGAATCGCCGTAACCAGCCGGAATAAAGTAATACCCGAGGGAAATCGGGCGGTCGGCGAGCACCTGGGAAAACCGGGCATCGTAATCAAGCCGCGGCATGAGCTGCTTCAGCGCCGCCTGAAAGTCGCGGCTGCCGGACAGTTCGCTGTTGGCCAGTTGCTTCAGGCTATCCAGTCCCGAGCTTTTGTCCGGCTCGGCAAACACGACGTCAAAGCCCACCGCGCCCACGTAATAATGGTCGGTTAACTTCTCGACCAGCCCGGTCATGATGTCGCGGCTCCACGGCCAGCGACCCACGCTTTTCAGGCTGGCTTCATCAATGTCGATAATCGCGATGCGGTCATCCACCCCGGCTGGAGCGGTGCGTTTGAGCCAGGTGTCATATAACCAGGCCTCGGCACGCTGCATGGGGGCAATGTGGATGAAGCCTCCGGCATGCGCTGCGATCAACCCAATAAACAACGCCGACAATCCTGCCTGCGCCAGCTTGGATGGCATTCGCATCAGCGGATTTTGTAAAAACGACTGGCCAGGTCTTTGCCCTCGAACCCATCAAGGTGTCCGCCAACAGCCTCGCCCAATTCGGCCAGACGATCGCCCGGATGCGGGTGGGTTTTGTAGAGCAGGCTGGTACGGTTGTCCTTGGCCGGCAAAGCAGCCATGTCCTGTAGCACATTGGGAAGCCCCCATGGATCGTATCCGGCACGCGCTGCAAACACGATGCCGACGCGATCCGCCTCGAACTCGGCTTCCTTGTCGAGACCCCGCGCCATGATTTCAGCACCGTTACCGATCAGATTCTGCACTACCTGGTCACTGCCTTTGGCCTTGCTGCTGGCAGCTTGCCCGAGTGCACCAATCAGGCTGGATTTCTTCAGGACCTTGAGGTGATGCTTTAACGTGACATGCGCAATCTCATGACCCAACACACCCGCCAGTTCGGCTTCATTGTTGAGGCGACGATACAAGCCTTTGGTCAGGAATATATAGCCGCCTGGCGCCGCAAATGCGTTGATGTCTTCAGTCTCAAGCACGCCAAAATGCCAGGTGGTGTTCTTGCGTCCGGCCTGCATTGCAACCCAGTTTCCGACCAGATTGACGTAGCGTTGCAGGGCGTCGTCCTGCACCAGTGGAACCGCACCCAACAGGTTGCCCGAAATCTGCTTGCCTATACGGTTTTCCTCTTCGGGAGAATAATCGCCAAATAGCGCAAAGCCCAGTTGTCCCACATCCATTTTCTGTTTGGTGGCCGGCGGCGAGGCAGCGGCATTTTGTGATCCGGCCGGAGGTTGGGTCGTTGCCGGTTGCGTTTTCTTGTCCTTGTTCAATTCCTGGTTCAGCCGGTCTTCAAGAAGTTTGCCGAAATCGAAGCCCATCGCCACGCCACTGAAAGACACGAGTGAGATGGCCAATATCATCAGTTTGGTTTTCATCAATTGCTCTCCCATGACGACGAAGACTGGGCGGGTTTAGGTTCGGGCAAGAGCTTGACATTCACCGAGGCCAGACCTGATTTTTTAGCAAAACTCTGGGCTTGCGATGTCGATACCTCCCATGCTTCCAGTCGTGCCATCTCGTCCGCATCGAACTTGGCCTGTTTCAGGTCTTCATCATTCAATCCGCGCAATCCAGCCACCGCAACGACGCGGCTGGGATTGGATCGTGTGGTGGCAGCGCCAAACACATCCCCCACGCCGGAACCACC
>JAAFGW010000192.1 GCA_010365175.1 Sulfuriferula multivorans
ACTGTTCTTGCAGGATTGGATGACCGCTCAACAGATGGAAAAACAGGTAGCATGAACCCCACCCGTTGGAAGACGAAAAACCGGGGGAAGCTCACATTCAGTATTAACCGTTCTGACTACGGCATCATGAAGTTTGTAGACGGCGGTAAGGGTCTCGTTGGAAATGAGGTCGACATTACGCTGCTGGTCGAGGCCCTGAAACTGGGCCCGGATGGCCAGCCGGTCAACATGAAGACCCAACCGGCTGCGAATCCCTCGACACAGCCTGTAACGCCTGTCGAACCGGTTAAGAAGCCGGGCAAACCGGATTTGAATGATATGTTCAGAGGCATCTTCAAGTGAGATAAGAGGGAATAGCGCAAAGCTCAGCCTTTAATGGGCATTGCGGGCGATTTATTCGGCGCAGTGCTTTTTTTTGGATAACACAGTGATCGTTACCAGGAAGTTCCATTGATGGACACGCAGACACGACAATTCAAACTAAAAGAAATTTTCAACGTCGCGGCGGTGGGTTATGACAATCCGGCCCTGCGGTTTTTTGTACAAGCAGCCAACCGTTTGGCTGACAGCATGGCGTTGACGGGTAGCGAACACATTCTGGATGTCGCCTGCGGAACAGGGGCCGTTTCTCTGGCCTGCGCTGAACGATTGGGTCAGGGGCGGGTAACCGGCGTGGATCTCTCGGAAGGTATGCTGGAGAAGGCGCGTGCGAAGGCCGCACTGCGTCAGCTCGACAATGTGTCATTTCAATGCACTGACCTGGATTCAATGGATTTCGGTGGTGCGGTTTTCGACGGCGCGTGTTGCGGTTTCGGCGTGTTTTTCCTGCCAGATATGGAGGCGGCCATCAGGGTCATTGCCGGCCACGTCAGGCCGGGTGGCGCAATCGGAATAACCAGCTTTGCCGGTGAGGTGATGGAGCCATTGGCGACAGCGTTCATCGAACGGATTCAGGGATACGGTGTGGAGGTTCCACCGTTGTCATGGAAGCGACTGGACGAAGTTGAGAAGCATCAGGCGCTGTATGCATCAACCGGGGTCAACCAGGTGACGACCGAGGCCGTGCAAGTGGGCTATTTCCTGACAGGGTTTGATGAATGGTGGGATGTTCTGTGGTTCAGTGGGTTTCGGGGCATGCTCAATCAAATATCAGAAAGTGAACTGGCGCGCTTTAAACAGGATCACCAGATTGAGATCGAGCGCTTTGCAACGGATGGCGGAATTTGGCTGAATGTGGAAGTGTTGATGAGCGTGGGACACAAGCCACAGGCGGGTTGACCCGCTCAAGACTGGGCTCTCTGGGCCGATACACCTAACAAGGCAACCTGAAATGATACGGTTGAGTTCAATCCGAACATTACGCTGAAACGTCAGGAGATGAAGATGTCGCAGCAACCGGAAGACATGACGGGCTGGCTCGCTTTTTTTGCGCAGGCTGATATTCCTGTTTTGCGTCAAACCGCCCTCGCGTTGGACGTGCTGCGTGCCGATCAACGCCTGCTCAACGCCAGCAGCATTGCCAATGTGGTGACGGACGATCCGTTGATGACAGTCAAGCTGCTGCGTTATATGCAGGCGCACAAATCACGTCATCAGATGCAGGAACTGCTCGACGTCAAGCAGATGCTGTTGATGATGGGCATCGAGACCTTTTTTCGGGAAGTGCCGGCCACGCTGATAGCTGAAGATCAGTTCGATGGACATGCCGATGCGCTGGCGTGTTTTTTGTTGACGGTCCGGCGTGCGCAACGTGCTGCGTATTACGCTGCTGACTGGGCGCAGCGGATTCACAGCATGCACGCCGAAGAAATCAAAGTGTCGGCAATACTGACGCATGTCACCGAAATACTGATGTGGTGCTTTAACCCGGGCCCGATGACTGAAATCAGGCGGCGGCAGGGGCTCGATAAAAGCCGACGGAGTAGCGATGTTCAAAAGCAGGTGTTGGGTTTTGCTGGAATCGATTTGCAACGTCAATTCGCTATCGACTGGCAACTGCCTGAATTGCTGCTGAACTTGATGGATCCGGATCAAGCAGGGTTGTCGCAGGTGCGCAATGTGACCCTGGCCGTGAGTCTTGCCCGTCACTCCAGCAATGGCTGGCATGACGCCGCACTGCCAGACGACTTCCGTGGAATAGCCGAGTTTCTGCACATGGAGCCTAGCAAGGTGATGTCGCTGGTTAAAACAGGTCCTGCGGCAGTATTACATTAAGGTGGCATGGCGGCTGATCGAGCCAGTGTGACATCGCTCCCCTTAAGGCTTGGCCCATTGGGCCGATAGACCCAGTAAGCGTTATGAATCGCTTTGGTGAGTGTCGCGGGTGCCTGTCTGTTGGATGGTCGGGTAATGAGCTCAGGGTCACCACACGTTTAGTGTCACGCTGTACCGATGAGGAGGGCTGATGATGCATCAAACAAAAAGCATGGCAGATTGGCTCGCTTTATTCGGGCGGGCCGATATTCCGGTATTGCGTCACACGACACGGGACCTGGAGCACCAGCGCGCAAATCAAGGCCTGCTAAACGCCAGCAGCATCGCCAACGTGGTGACCGATGATCCATTGATGACGCTGAAATTGCTGCGCTATATGCAAGTGCACAAGCGGAATAGCCAAGCCTACGAACTGGTCGACGTGAAGCAGATGTTGCTGATGATGGGGCTGGACAGTTTTTTTCTGGCGGTTCCCGCGAAACCAGTGGTGGAAGAGGCGCTATGTGGCCATCTTGATGCGCTGGTTTGTCTTCTACAAACCGTGCGGCGTGCGCAGCGTGCAGCGGATTATGCGTTTGACTGGGCATTGCGTCTGCATGATTTACATGCACAGGAAGTGCTGGTTTCGGCTCTGTTATCCCATGTCGCAGAGATGCTGATGTGGTGTTTTAATCCTGTGCCAATGCTCGAAATCCACAAGCGCCAGATGGCCGATACCACCTTGCGGAGTGCTGATGTGCAGCAAGCCATCATGGGGTTCACTGGCGTTGAGTTGCAGCGTCAGTTGATACGGGAATGGAAACTGCCTGAGTTGTTGCAGAACATGATGGATCCTGCGCTTTCACAGGCGCCCCGGGTGCGCAATGTTGTCCTGGCAGTCAACCTGGCAAGGCATTCCGCTCAAAGCTGGGATAACGCAGCCCTGCCGGACGACTATCGTGAGATCGGCGTATTGTTGCGCATGGAGCCAGACAGGGTGAAGTCGCTGGTCATGGCAGCCCCCACTTCAGGGTCAACCCCTTCATAACACTTCGGTTTTGCACCGGTTTACGCGGGTTTTGGGATAACGGTTCTTTCCAGTGTGCGGGCGAGTTGGGCAATGGCCTTGCCAGCGGGGCAGTCAGGCGTGTGCTGCATCATCAGCTGGCGCCGCATGATCGCCTGGCGGACTTCGGGGTCGACTGGGATATCACCCAAATGAATCAGTTGGATGGGGTGCTCGGGATCGGTTGCAACGAAGCGATCGAGCACTTGTTGCAGTTGATTCGTGATCGCCTGACCCGAACCTGAACGGGTGGACTGATTGACGATAAGGCGAACGGTCTGGCGCTGTTGCTGGCCTACCAGAACCTTGATTGTGGCGTACGCGTCAGTAAGCGAGGTGGGTTCAGGTGTGGCAACCATCAGTACTTCAGATGCCAGTGATACAGCAAATAACACGACGTCCGAAATTCCCGCACCCGTATCCATTAGCACAACATCGAAACGTGGTACCAGGCTGCTGATGATGCGCAGGAATTCATCGCGCACCTCGGTAGTCAGGCGTGAATATTCCACCATGCCGGAGCCGGCAAGCAAAACGGAAAACCCTCCCGGTGCGGGAAGAATGGCATCTTCAAGTTTGGCCTTGCCAGTGAAAACGTCGTGCAGTGTGACTTTGGGGTGCAGGTTGAGCACCACATCCAGATTGGCCAGCCCCAGATCAGCATCCAGCACCAGCACCCGGTGGCCACGACTGGCCAATGCGGCAGCCAGGTTGGCCGACACAAATGTCTTGCCCACTCCGCCTTTGCCACTGGTAACCGCAAGCACCTTGCCCAGAGGTTTCAAGGGAACCTTGGGTGTGTTTTTATTTTCTACGTCGGGGGTCAGACCGTCATTCATGCGTTTTCTCGCTTGGGAGCGTTACTTTGTTCATCACTGGTCGCATCGCGAGGTACGTTTTCCTGGATGCCGGACTCGTCCATCAGCAGATGGCCAAACAACAATCCTTTTTCTTCCGCACTGACCGAGAGTTCGCGGGGTTGATCCAGACAAACCTGGTCGCGGCCTTCGGATTTGGCTCGGTAGAGCTGTTTATCCGCACGTTCGATCCATAGGTCGGTGGTCGAGCGGACCCATTCCGGGGCATAGGCACCCCCTATGCTGATCGTGACCTTGAGCGAGAGCAACGGAGAAACAGGGATAGAGAGCGCCGCAACGGATTTGCGAATTCGCTCGGCTACGGCCAAGCCAAACGCCGGTCTACAGTTGGGCAGGATGATGGCGAATTCTTCGCCGCCATAGCGTGCCACGGTATCCATGGGGCGCAGGCAATGGGCCAGGCAACTGGCGATTTCACGCAGCACTTGATCCCCTGCGAGATGCCCATGGCCATCGTTGATGGACTTGAAGCGGTCAATGTCCAGCAAAAGCAGTAAAACCGATTCACCGGAACGGGCAACGATATCGATCGAGCGTTCGAGTACCGAACGGAAATGCCGGCGGTTGTTCAGTCCGGTCAACGGGTCTCTGAGCGAAAGTTCACACAAACCATCTATCAACCGCTGTAAGTAGGCAGCGTCCGACTCGCCAGCTTCCTGCTCGATGTTCTTCGCATCGTGTTGCAATAACGCGCAAGCGTCATCCAGCTTCAGGTTATGAAGGTTGACCAGTGAGGTGTCGGGAAAACGGGTCACAGCAGAATATAAATGTAATTAAGCAGTATTGGACTTGATTATGGGAGTCAGGATGACACGTTTGAGCGGGTAGCCTTCTCGGTTGAGTATGTGGGCATTCAAGCCATTGATCAAGCGCAGATTGGTTGATCAGAATGGATTGGGTCCTTGAAACGTATGCAGGTGACAGAAAAGAAAAAGGCCAGCGATATCGCTGGCCCGCATGGGCAAAATCTGTCTTGACTTCTGCCTGGTGATTTGGCGTGTTCGAAAGGAACGTTGCGAGTGTTCCTCAAGTATGAAGCTGGCTCAAGCGACCGTGCCAAAACTCCGGTCAGAGGCAATGAATGGGGCTCTTAATCCGGCTAGCCGGCAACTCTGCGCAATAGGACCGCCCGGGAACAGGGTGTAGAGGAACTTCAGACCGCCCTGTTGGTGGAAATGCTCATCCAGCGCGTCATGCAGGTTGCGCAAATTGATGGTGGCCTCGTTCTCGTGCCCGGCATAATATGCTTGCAGGGCGCGGATGGTTTCCCAGTGGTCTTCTGTGAGCGCAAGGCCTTCTTTGCGGGCAACATCCAGTGCGTCTTCGTGTGTCCAGTCCATCGGTGCATGCGGGAAATCCGGGTCAGATACAGGTTGCCGGATCAGTTTATTGATATCGGTTGCAGTGTGCAGCATGGCAATCTCCTTCATAAACGATTAGCGTGACTTAAAAGTAGGTCAGGCATTACTTGTATTCAAGCTTGTTTTTTTGATGGGTGGGCCAGAAGGCCATGAAAGGCCATGAAAGGCGTGAGCCGGCATATTTTGTGGTTGGAATCTCGCTGTAAGTTGATAGGCTGAATAGGGGTCGAGTTCAGTCATCCAGCGGAGGCAATATGAGCATTGCAAAAACCATAGAGATCACAGCGAGTTCAAATAAAGGCTTTGAAGAGGCAATCAAGAAAGGGATTAAGAAAGCATCCGAATCATTGAAAAACATTACGGGCGCCTGGGTGATGGATCAGAGTATTAAAGTGAGCAAAGACGTGGTGTCCGAGTACACGGTCAGGATGAAAATCACCTTTGTGCTTAAGTGAGCTGCAGCAATAGGAGGGGTGCTTATCCCCTGTTGTGGGGGGTGTCCGCGATTTTGTGTAAACGGGAAATCGTTTAATGCTGCGGCATACGTTCATCGAACATGATTGTGAACCGATTCAATGCCGCTTT
>JAAFGW010000193.1 GCA_010365175.1 Sulfuriferula multivorans
GGCATGGCCGCGCGGGAACGCTTCCAGAGCACCGCGGTTCCCCACATGGGCGAACCGGCCGGGGTGTATCTCTCTGAATATGTGAACAGCTTGTCTGACGGCGTAGCGCAGTGGTTTCGTCGTTCCGATGATGGCGCCGGGCTGGGGCTGCATGCCCTAAAAGGCGGGGAGTCGCTGCGCGGAAGGGTGTTGGAAGCCGATACTTTCCCCCCGCTATTCATTGCCACTTCCGGCATGGATCCACCGCACATTCAGCTGGTGCACGACTACCACGCCTGGCAAGCACCCTGGATGTTGCTGCTACCGAACCTCGACTTCGCCGAGCGCAGCAAGCTGGAAGTCAGCGCCTGCCGGCAAGCCGAGCTGGTTGAAAAGTATTACCGGTTGTATCCCGCCATCATCGATCAGCAGGCCTTGCTGACAGCGCGGGTGGCGGCGGCATTGGTTCGCAATCAACCCAAGCCCACTACTGAGGTGGATGAGACCGTGTCGATGTCCTACATCGAGCTCAGCGTCAGCGCAGACGAATAATCAGGGCACACACAACCGCTGCGGAACATTACATCCGGATCGGCTCAAACGTTGCGTCCAGATTCTGGTCATCACAGTAATCCAGAAAATTACCGCGCAGCGTGGCGATGTGGGTATCGGCCGGTATACCCAGCGTCATGTGGACTGCAAACATCGGGGCACCAGTGTGCGGGGCCGGGTAGGTTTCAGTGTCGAGTTCTTCGATGTTGATATGGAGCCGCGCAAAAAAATTGGCCAGGCTGTTGACGATGCCAGGCTGGTCCAGTGCGGCCACTTCGACGGTGTAGGGAATCAGTGGCTTCTCGGAACGGGTGAAGCGGGTGCGCTGCAGAATGAGCGACAGCCCCAGCTCTTCGCCTACTGCGGGTAACCGCGCCTCCAGCTTGGCTAGCGCGTCCCAACTGCCGGACACCCGCATCAGCAAGGCAAAGCGGCCGCCCAATGCCGCCATGCGCGACTCCTCTACATTGCAAGCCGATTCGCTGATGCGGCGGGTGAAACCTTCCACCAGGCCTACTTTGTCTTCGCCACAGGCGGTGATGACGAGTGATTCGGTGTCGCTAGACATTAAATAAGCTCCCGGTCTGACAATTCTTTTTTGACATAGGCATAAATGATGGGCGCCGCGATGACGCCTTGAACCCCAAATGCGGCTTCCATCACCACCATGGCGATGAGTAGTTCCCACGCTCGCGCCTGAATCTGCTCGCCGATGATGCGTGCATTCACGAAATATTCAAGCTTGTGAATGACGACCAGGAATGTCAGTGATGCGGCTGCAATGTAGGGGGAATGCGACAACGAAATAATTACGATGATCGAATTCGACACGAGATTGCCCAGCACCGGCAGCAGACCGACAACGAAGGTAACCACAATCATCGTTTTGGTGAAGGGCAACTGCACTCCGAAAGCAGGCAGCACCAGGATCAGGTATATCGCGGTCAGTAGCGCATTCAGCGCCGAAATGCGGACCTGTGCAAACACCACCCGGCGGAAGCCATCCGCCAGACGATGAACACGCTCACACATGGCTTGGGCCATCGGGGCCAACGTCTGGTGACCACGCGCCTGTCGCAAGGCGATAAAGCTGCCGATGATGAGTCCAATGATGAAATGTAGCAGTACCCGGCCGGCGTCCCCGCTGAGTTTTCGGATATCCAGCGCATGAGTACGCAACCAGTCGACCAGTTCAACCCGAATTCCCGTTTTATCACCTTGCGGTAACCAGCCTGCAGCCCAAATCGGCAACAATTGACGCGCGTTTTCGATCACTTCGGCCATCTTGGTCAGTAACCCAGCCAGCCCCCCCTCAGACCGCAGATACAGAATCCCCCCCGCAGCAAACCCGCCAAGCGCCCCCAGCACAATTAAGGTAATCAGCGACACCACCAGCACTTTGGCCCAGCTATGGTCGAGCCGACCGATGACAAATCGCGGTGCCAGCAAGTGTACCAACTGCACCACCAGCAAGCCGGATAGCAGCGCGGGCAGCAAGTGAAGGGTCAGGGTTAGCAGCAGTGCTGCCGCCATCAATAGCCAGGCGGCGATTTCGTATCGAGAGGCGGAATTAACAGGCGGCGAGGTCATGGTCAGCACAGTGCCAAGAAACCCGTCAATCGGCAAGAACTAAAGTAGGCAAGCGCAAAATGCGTGTGCTGAGTACACACACGGCACACGCATTTCTAGTGTACTCAGGGTATGGGGTGGATAGCCCGGTTAACCGATGCAAGCTTCGGATCGCATCACATCACTGGGGTTATCTTCTTCAAAAAAACGGCTTGCCGACTGCTTCAACTAACCAGAGACGGCGGTGGAGTCCGGTGTTCGGGCGCAATGAGTGACCCTTGGCCGAAGCCTTTCGGCGACTCGCGCCGAATCCGGTCGCAACTTGCAGCGTCACTGCTCACACTCTAGAGTACTGAGCTGTCATGATGCGCATCGGCCAACAAATCCGCACCAATCTGGTCGCCCTTATCAGCTTGCTGGTGGCGCTGTCTGCACTCGGCTATACCGCTTGGCGGCAGGAGTTGACCGAAGACAATCGGACGCTGCGGGTGGCGGCATTCAGCATGCTGCAAACAGCTGAAGAACTGCAGAGCGTGGTGGATTTTGCGCATTACGATGCTGATCTCAAAGCGGGCAATCCGATCAAAGGCTGGGGCAAAGTGCTGTATATACGTGACCTTGGAACTATCATGCCGCCTCCGGTGCAAAAACAGGCCCGAGATTTACAACGCACATGGGAACAAGACTGGAATGTCATGGAGCACGATGAAGCGGCAGCAATGCGTATCACACAAGCCATTGAGCGCCTGCGTGCCGAAGTGCGCGTCCTGCTGGTGAGTCTGCAATGAGTGCCATCCGCTCATCCATTTTTTTAAAAGCACTGCGCAGCCTGCTGCCGCCGGAATCCTTGCTCACCGCACCGGAAGACACGCGGCCGTTCGAGTCGGATGGGCTGGCGGCGTATCGCAATACCCCCGACCTGGTGGTGTTGCCAGACAGCGAGGCACAGGTAGCCGCCATTTTGCGTTTGTGCCATGCGCACCAGGTCGCGGTGGTCACGCGCGGTGCCGGCACGGGTCTGGCTGCGGGTGCGCTGCCGGTCGACGGCGCGGTGTTGCTGGTGCTGGCCCGACTCAACCAAATTAAAAACATTGATCCGTTAGCACGTACCGCCGTTGTTCAACCCGGCGTCCGCAACCTTGCCATCTCCGAGGCTGCCGCTGCATACAACCTGTATTACGCGCCCGATCCTTCGTCGCAAATCGCCTGTTCCATCGGCGGCAACGTAGCGGAAAACTCCGGCGGGGTGCATTGCCTGAAATACGGGCTGACCGTACACAACATTCTAAAATTGCGCGCCTGGACCATCGACGGCCAACTACTCGAAATCGGCAGTGACGCGCTGGATGCCCCCGGCTACGACCTGCTTGCCCTGATGACCGGCTCGGAAGGCATGCTGGCAGTCATCACCGAAGTCACGGTCAAGCTTCTTCCGCGCCCCGAACGCGCGCAGGTGGTGCTGGCGGCGTTCGACGATGTGGCTAAAGCCGGCGCAGCGGTCGGCAACATCATCGCCGCCGGGGTCATCCCGGCCGGGTTGGAAATGATGGATCGGCTTGCCATCCAGGCCGCCGAAGATTTCGTCCACGCCGGCTATCCGCTCAACTGCGAAGCCATTCTGCTGTGTGAAGTCGACGGCGTAAATGAAGAAGTCTCTGACGATATTTTCACCGTGCGCGAGGTGCTCGCCGCCTCCGGCGCCACCGAAATTCGCACCGCCGACAGCGAAGAACAGCGCCTTAAATTCTGGGCCGGGCGCAAGGCAGCCTTCCCCGCGGTGGGCCGATTAGCGCCCGATTACTACTGCATGGACGGCACCATCCCGCGCGCGCAACTGCCGCATGTTTTAAAAAGAATCAGCGAAATGAGCATCGAATACGGCCTCGCGGTCGCCAACGTGTTTCACGCCGGCGACGGCAATTTGCATCCCCTCATTCTGTTCGACGCCAATCAACCCGGCGAGCTGCATCAGGCTGAAATCTTCGGTGGAAAAATTCTCGAACTCTGCGTTGAAGTCGGTGGCACCATCACCGGCGAACACGGCGTCGGGCTGGAAAAAATCAACCAGATGTGTGCCCAGTTTTCCACCCCGGAGCTGACGCGTTTTCACGAGGTAAAGTCCGCGTTCGACCCGGATGGTTTACTTAATCCCGGCAAAGCGGTGCCCGAACTGCACCGCTGTGCCGAGTGGGGGGCGATGCACATCCAGGGCGGCCAACTGCCCCATCCGGAACTCCCCAGATTCTGATGGGCAACCTGATGTTGAACACGTTGATTGAGCGCATACGCGCGGCTCACGCCGATAACACGCCGCTGATCATCCAGGGCGGCGGCAGCAAGACGTTCTATGGCAACGCCGATGAAGGTGAAATCCTTGCCACGCGCACGCTCAACGGCGTAGTCGATTACCAGCCCAAGGAACTGGTGCTGACCGCACAGTCCGGCACACCGCTTGCTGAAATCGAAGCGCACCTCGCCAAGCACAAACAGATGCTGGCGTTCGAGCCACCGCATTTCGGCGGCGGCGCCGCCACCCTGGGTGGCAGCATCGCGGCAGGCCTGTCCGGCCCGCGCCGCCCCTATGCCGGATCTGCGCGCGATTTTGTGCTCGGCGTGCGCATGGTCGACGGCACCGGTCAGGCACTGCGGTTTGGCGGCCAGGTGATCAAGAACGTCGCCGGCTACGACGTCTCGCGGCTGATGGTTGGTGCACTCGGCACACTTGGCCTGATCACCGAAGTCTCGCTGAAAGTGTTGCCCTGTCCTGGTGCTGAATCCACGCTGCAGTTCGAACTCGATGAAGCCGCTGCGATTGTGAAAATGAACACCTGGGCCGGCCTGCCGCTACCCCTGTCGGCGACCAGCTGGCATGCCGGCCTGCTGACCGTGCGCCTGTCGGGAGCCCGCTCAGCCGTGCACGCGGCGCAAGCCAAACTCGGCGGCGAAGCGGTCAACGATGCAGCCGCCTTCTGGCACCGATTGCGTGACCAGACAACGCCATTTTTCGACAGGCGCCCGTCAACCCTCAACCAAAGACTGTGGCGGCTGGCCGTCAAATCCACCACGCCGCCGCTCAAGCTGGGGGATGCACAATGGATCGAATGGGGCGGGGCGGTGCGCTGGCTGGTCAGCGATCTGCCGGAAACCAAATTGCGCGAAGCCACTCAGCGCTGCGGCGGCCACGCCACACTGTTCCGCGGCAATGCGCCTGTCGACGGGGCCTTCACTCCGCTCGCGCCGGCCCTGCTGACGCTGCATCGCAACCTCAAGCAGCGCTTCGATCCGAAAGGCATATTCAATCATGGACGGCTGTACCCGGAATTTTGATGCAGCTCGATTCGATTGATCATGTTGTGCTGACCGTACAGGATATGCCTGCAAGCATCGCGTTTTACACGCGCGTGCTGGGAATGCGGGAAATCAGCTTTGGCGACAACCGCCGGGCATTGGCATTCGGGCAATGCAAACTCAACCTGCACCAGGCTGGCAACGAATTTGAACCTGAAGCAGCGCACCCAGTGCCCGGCGCCATCGATCTCTGCCTGCTTACGCGTACTCCAATGGATGCCCTCATTCAGCACCTCTCGGCTCAGCAAATAGCCGTTGAACAAAGCCCTGGCAAACGTACTGGCGCTCAGGGGCTCATCCTCTCAATATATGTGCGCGATCCCGATGGCAACCTGATCGAACTTTCCAATCCGCTCTGACAGGCGCCAGCCCCATAATCCTAAAAGCCGCAGTTGACCGCTCTTAAACTCAAAGATTGCCGCATGAATATTGACTTTTTTGCCTTCGATAGCCTTCACCATTTCGATGAGAGCACTACGCATCCGCTGATACGTCTGGTCGTGCCCCACAAGGGGACTCCGATCCACTACAGGCTGAAGCCCGTGTGGAGTCGTATGCGCCTGCCTTTGTCGCTCCTCGTTGCCCCACAAGGGGACTCCGATCCACTACGGGCTAAAGCCCGTGT
>JAAFGW010000194.1 GCA_010365175.1 Sulfuriferula multivorans
GGCCCGTAGCGATTGCAGGGTGGCAGCCTCGGGGTCATTGTCTGCAGGAGCGGGCAGTTCGTCCAGTAGCCGCTGAAACTCGCGCAACTCGAGTAATGCACGGGCGATCATGGGATTGACCGAGCTTGCCGGATAACCCGCCTCGCGGGCGCGTCGGAACTCCTTCTCGGCTCCGGCCAGGTTGCCCTGATCGAGATAAAGCTTGCCCAGCTCGAAACGGGCTTCGGCATTTTTATCGTCTTCCGCCACGGCATTCTTGAGGTGAATCATTGCCGACTTGACGTCCCCGGCGGCAAGTTTCGCCTTGGCTTCGGTGACCAGGCTGGCACTGTCTTCCTTGCCGCATGCGGCGAGTAAACCGCCGCTGACAAGCAGGACGATCAGTGATCGTGACGCGGATACGAGAATGGGCATGGGGCCTCCAGAAATGTCTTGTTGGTTTTAGGGAATACAGGAAAGCTTACTTCATGCCGTTTTTTGCCATCAGGTCATACAGGGTCGGACGTGTAATACCCAGCAATTCTGCAGCCTGGGCGATGTTTCCGTCGCTTCGCGCGAGCGCCTGGGTGATGGCCAAGCGCTCGGCGTTTTCGCGCGCCTGCCGCAAATTCAGGAGCTGCGGATCGGCCTGGCCGGCATTCAGTCCCAGATCGGTTGCGGTAATTTGGTTGCCGTCAGCCATGATGGTGGCGCGCTTGATCAGGTTTTCCATTTCACGAACGTTACCAGGCCAGTCGTAGGCCTCGAGCGCGCCCAGTGCATCCGCAGTAAAGCTGCGGATGTTGCGTCCCATCTCTTTTGCATTGCGTTCCAGGAAAGCCTGTGCCAACAGTACAGCGTCGCCTGGTCGTTCGCGCAGGGGTGGAATGGACACGGCAATTTCCGACAAGCGATAGTAAAGGTCTTCCCGAAAACTGCCCTCGCGGATCATGCCAGCGAGGTCCCGATGCGTTGCGCAGACGATACGCACATCGACCGGGATCTCGCCTCGGCCGCCCAGACGCTCAATGATACGTTCCTGTAGAAAGCGAAGTAATTTGGCTTGCAGCGGCATCGGCAAATCGCCAATTTCGTCGAGGAACAAGGTGCCTTCATTTGCATATTCAATCTTGCCGATGGTTTGTTTGGCCGCACCGGTAAAAGCGCCTTTCTCATAACCAAACAACTCGGATTCAAGTAGGGTGTCGGGAATCGCCGCGCAGTTGATGGCGACAAAGCGTTTGTCGGCGCGTGGAGATAAATCGTGGACGCCGCGCGCCAAGACTTCCTTGCCCGTGCCGGATTCACCCAGCAACAACACGGTGACGTTGGCCGGCGCGATTTTTTCAACAGTACGGCAGATTTTAAGCATCGGCTCGCTGCTGGTGATCAGTCCCTTTAGCGCGGCGCCACTCTGTCGTGCAATCAACAGGCGGTTTTCCGCTTCCAGCGCGTGTACATGCAGTGCGCGCGCGACCATCAAAGCCAGTACATCAGGTTCGAAGGGTTTCTGGAAGAAATCGTAGGCGCCGAGCTGAATGGCCTGTACGGCATTGCTGCGATCAAGGTTGCCGGTCACGACGATGACTTTGGTCGCCGGTGATAAAACCAATATTTCCTGCAGGGCTGCCAGGCCCTCGGTGGCACCATCTGCATCGGGGGGAAGACCCAGGTCGAGCAGCACCACTGGCGGTTCGTGACGGCGCAACTGGGCGATGGCGCTGTCGCGGTCGGCAGCGATCAGCAACTCGAAGTCGGAGAGGCTCCATTTGAGCTGCTTTTGCAGGCCCGGGTCGTCTTCCACCAGCAGTATTTTTTGTTTGGCGTCACTCATGCGGCGTCTCCTCCAGCTTGTAAGTTATTGTCCAGCGGCAGTGTGAGTCGAAACCGGGTGCCGCTGCCCGGTGTGCTGTCTACTTCGATCGAACCTCCGAGTGCACGCAGGGTTTCGCGACACTCATATGCGCCTATGCCCATGCCTGCGCCCTTGGTGGAATCAAATGGCTGAAACAACCGGGTTCGAATGAAGGCTTCATCCATACCGCTGCCGGTGTCGATGATTTCCATGATGGCCTGGCCGGATTCCGCGCGCGCGCGTAGCGTCACCTGCCCGGTTGCGGGTGTCGCCTCGAGTGCATTTTGCAGCAGGTGGCCGATGGCGCGGGTGAGCCGTTCGCGATCGGCCTGGACCCGCAATCCGTTGGGCGGAAGTTCCAACTGGGGCCGTAATTTGAAGGCTTTTTTGCTTTCGGCGGCTTCATTCAGTATTTCAGCCAGTGCTACGGACTGGATACGGGCATCATCGCCGCCCCGGCGCAATTGTGTGAGCACCTTGTTCATGCGGACGACTGCGTTTTCGACCGTATCCAGCATATCCGCCTGAAATTCGGGGTTGTGCTTGTGCTTCTCGGCATTGGCCAACAGCAGGGAGAGTTGCGCGATCAGGTTTTTCAGGTCGTGAATGATGAACGTGGTGGTTCGGTTGAAAGACTCAAACTGCCGTGCCACGATCAGTTGGTTGGACGCACGCATTTGAGCCAGATGCGCTGCGGCCTGTCGCGCCGCAACTTTCAGCAGGTCACTCACCTCCCAGTTGAAATTGGCTTTTCCCAGAGAATGTTTCAGCACGATAAAACCGAGCAATTCTTCATGCAACATCAGCGGCACCACCAGCCACGCGTCATCGGCTTGCTGAATCCACCCAGGCAAATCGAGGTCACCGTACAGTTCACGACGGGTTTTCATTTCGTCCAGATCAAGTATCCATTGCTTCTCTGCAAGCCATTGAATAAAAGGCGAGTCGGCTGCTTCCGTGCCTTGGATGTCGCCCCAGTTCCAGTGGCTGGCGCGTTGATAGCTTGCCTGATTTTCGCGCATCCACAAGGCGCCGCCCGGGCTTTCGAGCAGCCGGGCCAATGCCTCAACTGCGCGTTCACACATTTGCTCGCCGGGCTGCCCCTCGGTAAGGGTGCGAGTGAAGTTCAGCCATTCTTCCCGGTAGTCGTAGCGGTAGCTGAAAAAATGCTTGGACAGGAGCACCCGCAGGCGGGCGCGCAGGGTGCCGGAGAGCATCAGCAGCACCAGCAACATGGCGGCGGCAAAAATGAATATGGTCTGTACCACATCGCCCCATTCACCGCCAAACAGGCGCAGGTAGTAGCCCGCACCCGCCATCAGCAGTAAATAGATGCCTGCCGCCAGCAAACTGGCAGAATGGAAAGCGATGCTACGCGACAGTCCAACCGGTGCGGCCCATTCCGGGTTGCGCGCGGCCGAAACGGCAATCAGCGGCGCTACCATGGCTGCGACATAGCCGCGGGCTGCCCAGATTTGGGGATCCATGGCACTGAAAAGCATGGCGTTGGCATAGAGATAAAAATCGTAAACGAACAGGCCGCCCAGCCCAAGGCATAGAAATTTGATCGCCCAGCGGTCTTCCGGGCGGGTACTACGGAAGACCTGTTCAACTAATACCAGTCCCAGCACGGTCAGAAGTACGAGCCCGAGATTTCCTGCCCATTGCGCCATAACCGGGTAGGTGGGCGCGATGACGGGCATCAAACTGCCAACCAGCAGTCCGATGACCAGCAGGCTGCTGAAGGCACGGATGAGACGCAGGGGTGCAGGAAACGCCGCACCGGGGGGCAAACGAAGATGCAGGATGTACAGCATCAACCCCAGCCAGGCACCATTGCGCCCGACTTCGGATGCAAGCCCCAGTACCGGGGGCATCCACCCCCAGGCCGATAAAGCCGACAGCACGCCCCAGATCGTGCTGAGGCCGGTGGCCAGTACCAGCAGTCGTCCGTGCCGCCGTTTCCAACTGGAAATGATGAGTCCGGATAGCCCCAGATAGGCTAGCGCCGCAAGCCCGTAACCAACAGTGGCCAGGATGAGCAGAGTATCGGGCATCGTGGGTCAGGGATGCGCGGTCAGCGCACGCCCTTTCCCCACAACACCACTTGTGCGGTCTGAAACAGAATCATGAGGTCGAGAAACAGGCTGTGGTTTTTGACGTAGTAAAGGTCATATTGAAGCTTGTGCATGGCATCTTCGTCGGTTGCCCCGTAGGGATAGCGCACTTGCGCCCAGCCAGTGATGCCGGGTTTTACGGTGTGACGGACCCCGTAGTAGGGAATTTTCTGGGTCAGGTCCTGCACGAAATAGGGGCGTTCGGGGCGTGGCCCCACAAAGCTCATATTTCCAAAGAATACGTTGAAAATCTGCGGCAGTTCGTCGATGCGGGAACGCCGGATAAAGCGTCCGGTAAAGGTGACCCGGCTGTCGTTTTGGCGTGCCCATCTGGGCTTGCCATCTTTTTCCGCGTCGACACACATGCTTCGAAATTTGAAAATGGTGAAATTGTCGCCCCCTTGTCCTACACGTTCCTGACGATACAACACGGGACCATTGCTTTCCAGTTTGATCAGCAGTGCGGCCAGCGCCATGACGGGCAGACTAACCGCGAGCAGGGCCGCGCTGACTACCAGGTCAAACAGGCGTTTGACTGTATCGCGCAAGATGCCCTGATGAAAACCTTCGGCCAGAATCATCCAGCTGGCATTCAATGAATCGAGTTGCAAATGACCATTTTCGCGCTCGAAAAAGCTGGACAGTTCCAGGATACGGATGCCGTGCAGCTTGCATCCAAGAAGCTCCTGTACCGGAATGCCTCCATCACGACGATCGCGCACAGCCAGAATGATTTCACTGATTTGCAGACGGGTAACCAGGTCGGACAAAGACTCCTCAGTGTTGAGAATCCGGACATGATCGACGAAATGATGACTCCCGCCCATGGGGACATAGCCAATCACCTCGGTATTGCTGGCATGACCGCGGCCTGACAGAAGCGATTCGATCTGCGCCGCGCGGCTACCGGTGCCAATAACCAGTGCACGGGATTTGAATGCGCCCACCCGCGACCAGCGCAAGAACACCGTGCGACAAAGCAAGATGCCCAGCAGGGCCAGACCAAACGAAAGCAGGAAGGCCCCCCGGCCGACCAGCAAGACGGGAAAGAAGTAAAACAGTAAGCTCATGGCCAGTATGCCAATGCCGAAACTCAGGCTGAGCCGCTGCAACAAAACACGCGCCCCCCCTTGCCATTCAAGGTCATACAGGCCGCTGGCGGTCATCAATCCCAGCATAACAACTGCGAATGCCAGTGCTTTGGGCAACAACGGGGTTAATTCCGGTGGGATTGCGCCGACTTCCAGAAAGCGCGCACTGACGCCAGCGTAGATGGCGCCGCCCAATATCAGGGCTTCGACCAACACCAGTATCAATAAGTTAAGGGGCACATAGTGCCGAAAGAACCGGATCACAGACGTTCGCTCAATTGAGTCATGGGGAGCAGATCAGCATCATTCATGCCAGCACGGATTTTCGGTGCGCAGATCAATTCAAGGCCCGCACTTGGGGTAGCCGCAGCCGGCGCGGACTGCCGTCTGCCTGCAGCCGCTTCATGCTACGCAGGTCGGTGGCTGGATAAACAATCAGATCAACTGGGGCGTTGGGGTCATTGATGATGAAGCGTGGGTAGACCTTGCCGGGGGCGTGGCTTATTCTGTATTCGGCGGTCTGATAGGGCATTTTCAGGCGCATCAACAGGAATTCAACTTCTTTCTGGTCATCGGTGAAGAGTTGCAGGTTGATTTCGGTGTTTCTGCCCGCGGTCCCGTTGAGCACCGGGCCGGTCAAATGTGGGTCAAAATCCGCCAGCTGTTCCATGTATTGAATGGCGACTTGGCGCAGCAATGTCACCTGCGCGCGCGTTTCATCCGCCTGATAAAGTGCTTGATAGCTCCGCAGCGCCTCGTCGATCTGCTGGTTGTCGGGCAGATTGTCGCTGTCGGGTGCGCCTAGCTGTCGAGCCGCCTTGCGTTTGGCGCTGCCGTAATCCAGGCTTCCATCCTCCGCCAGGATGCGCGCCGCCACGTGTGCAATGCGGCGGCGCATATCCTGGTTTTTCATATTGGCGTGCCGACGCTAACCGGCGCTTTGGTCGGTGTGCCTGGCGACGGCTTGACCCCGCCAGGCGTTGGGTTATGCGGGGAAGTGGGTGCAG
>JAAFGW010000195.1 GCA_010365175.1 Sulfuriferula multivorans
CCGCGGCGCACAAGGGCGCGGCGAACCGGGTGTGGGAATTGGTGAGCGCGGGTGCGGCGCGCTGACGCCAGACACCTCTAAAAATCCAGATTTCATCCCAACTGCTGCGTTGCGGGAAAAATTTCTTACTTACATATAAAACATATGCGGCGCTGCGAAATTTTTCCCGCGCCTTGCATTTGGGCGAACTCTGAATTTTTAGAGGTGCCCGCCAGACATTTATCGGGCGTCAGCGCCGGGAGAGTCGCGCAGAATAGTTATCGCGAGGCTGTTTTTTCGGGCTTGCTGAGGCTGCTAAGGACGCCCTTTTTTAATATCAGTGGCGTGGGCGCAGGCATTGTTTTTACGTCGGGTGTAGATGAAGCCGGACTGCTGCGCTGAATGGTCAGAAGCCTGTCGATCGGCTGCAGATCCTCGGCAGCGAGCGTGCCGGCCGCAGCCTTGAGCGACAAACTGGCCAGCAGATAGGCATAGCGAGCACCCGCCAGATCGCGTTGGGCGGACAACACTTGTTGCTCGGCATTCAGCAAGTCGAGATTGGTGCGTACGCCGACCTGCAAGCCCAGCTTGGTGGAATCCAACTGGGCCTGGGTGGAAGTAAGCGCCTGTTCCAGTGCACGCACTCGGGCCGCACCGCTATTGACATTGAGCCAGGCTTGGCGTGCTTGCAGGCTGGCTTCGCGGGTAGCGACTTCTAGATCCTGGCGTGCTTTTTCCTGATTGGCGACGGCTTCACGCACACGTGAATTGATCAGTCCACCCTGATAAATCGGCAGGTTGAGTTCGACACCGATGGTGGCGATGCGGGTGTCGACCTGCTGGTTCCCAAAATTTTGGCCGTTGTTGATGGTATAGCCGGCAACGGCATCAACCGTGGGGTAACGGCCAGCACGGTTGCGTTCAACTTCCTGGTCGGCAATGCTTTTGGCCAATCGCTGGATTTCACCTTGAAGATTGCCATTGGCAGCGCGCGCGGCCCACTCGTCCATGCTGCCGGATTCGGCGTTAAGTTGTTTTAACTCAACCAGCGCATCAAGCGATCCGGCGGATTTCCCGATGAATTTTTCCAGTGCGCGCTGGCGAATGCTCAGCGTGTTCTGCTCGGCAATTTCCTGCGCAACCGCGAGGTCGAAACGCGCTTGTGCTTCATGGGTGTCGGTGACGGTCGCGGTACCGACTTCGAAGTTGCGTTTGGCAGAAGCCAGTTGTTCGGTAATGGCGGATTTTTGCGAGTTGATGAAGGCGATGTTGTCCTGCGCCTGCAATACATCGAAATAGGCTTGTGCTATGCGCAGGATCAGATCCTGTTCGGCCACCTTGAGCTGCACGTCGGCAATTTTTACCTGGACTTTTGACTGTTCATACTGCACCAGATTCTGTTTGCGAAACAGCGGTTGCGCTGCGTTGATCGAGAGTCCGTTGGAGTCGTAATTGGAATCGCCGCCGGGCAGGGTGGAGTTGACGCTGTTGTAGCGGATATTGCCCCCCAGATTGACGTTGGGCAGTAAACCGGCGCGGCCCTGCACCGACTTTTCCTGACCAGCCTGCCAGGCTGCACGCGCAGAAGCATATTGTGCGTCGTAGGCCTGCGCATCGCGGAACATGTCGGACAAATTGGCGGCCTGTGCTGCGGGCGCCAAGGCCCAAGTCAGAGCGAGGAATAACGGCTTTAATTGCATGGTCAGTCCAGTTTCAGATAAATAGGGTTTAGTAGCGCGGCATGGCCGGGTCGACTTCGTCCGCCCAGGCGGCCACCCCACCAGAGAGGTTGATGATGTCTTCAAACCCTGCTGTTTCGAGGTAACGGGCCGCATGGTAGCTGCGCACCCCATGGTGGCAGATGACCACGGTTTCGGCTGCTTTGTTCAACTCTTCAATTCGGTTGGGCAATTCGTGCATGGGGATGAGCACAGCGCCCGGAAGGCGGCACAGATTCCATTCCCATGGCTCGCGCACGTCGAGTAACACCGGGGTGTGTCCGGTTTGAATATAGTCGGCAAGTTCAATGGGGCGAAATTGGCGCATGAGATCAGAACACGAACGCGACAGGATGCGGTGCATTCAGTAGCGAGGTGACGCAGGTTTCGAACAGAACCACGCTACGCGTGGCGCCCGGTGCAGTACACGTAATCAGTTGTGCGTGCATCACTGGCGCTTCGCCTGTGATGGCAAACATCCGTCCGCCTACTTTAAGGAGACGGCGAAAAGCGTCTGACAGGAGCGGCGTTGATCCGGTCAGCACGATGACATCAAAGCCCGCTTCGTCGGGCCAGTCGCGGGCAGCGTCGCCGGTGTGCAGCGTTACATTGTGGATGCCATGCGCACGCAAGGTTTGCGACGCGGCCGCCGTGAATTCGGGCACGATGTCGACGGACACCACTTCGGCAGAATTGGCTGCCAGCAGCGCAGTGAGGTAGCCGCTACCGGTACCAATTTCCAGCACGCGGTCAGTCGGGCGGATGACCAGCTCCTGGATGATGCGAGCTTCGAGCTTGGGCGTCCACATCGCTTGTCCATAGCCAAGTGGGATTTCCATGTCGACAAACGCCATGGCACGTCGCAGTTCGGGTACAAAGTCTTCGCGGCGGAGTTTGAACAGGAGATCGAGCACATCCTGATTCAATACATCCCAAGTGCGGATTTGTTGTTCCACCATGTTGTAGCGCGCTTGCTCGATATTCATGCGGTGCCCTTGGCCTGTAGAAAACTGAAGTGCAGCGAAAAATTAAGTTATGACTCAATAAGTTAGACGTTGCCGTGCCTTGCAATTATTTCACATTTCGGCTAACTTTGGCCGCTTGCCAGGGGTCTCCGTCCGGAAGGTTTCCAGATGGAGTGAGACATACCCTTTGAACCTGATGCGGTTGAAACCGCCGTAGGGAGGCCGACCCCGGCCTCCGTTATCCAGCGAGGCTGAAATTTGGCCTCCCTTATTTTATTGAGCGAGGCCGACCCCGGCCTCCGTTTTATTCCCAGTGAGGCGCGTTCTACGCCTCCTGTTTTTCTGGAGCGCCACCATGAACGCCGCCATTCCTGCCAAAGCCGCCAAATTTCTTGCTGTTGATGCGCATGTCGATGCCCTGGCTGTAAAGCCCTTGCCCAACTCGCGCAAGATTTATGTGCCGGGCAGTCAGCCTGACATCCAGGTGCCGATGCGTGAGATTTCCCAGGACGACACGCCGACCAGCCTGGGTGGCGAGAAGAACCCGCCGATTTTTGTTTACGACTGTTCGGGCCCGTATTCCGATCCGACAGCAACAATCGACATTCGCAAGGGTTTGCCCGCGCTGCGTACCGGCTGGATCGAGTCGCGTAGTGATACTGAAGTCCTGACTGACCTGAGCTCGGAATATGGCCGCCAGCAAGCAGCCAATCCTGAACTGGCGGCGATGCGTTTTCCCGACTTGCACCGCACGCCGCGTCGCGCCAATGCCGGTGCCAATGTCACGCAAATGCATTACGCGCGCAAAGGCATCATCACGCCGGAGATGGAGTTCATTGCCATTCGCGAGAACAACAACCGCGTGGCCTATCTGGAAAGCCTGCATCAAACCGGCCCGATGGGTGCCAAGCTCGCCGCGCTGATGAACCGCCAGCATCCGGGCCATAACTATGGCGCGAACATGCAGACTGAAATCACGCCTGAGTTTGTGCGTGATGAAATCGCCCGCGGCCGCGCCATCATCCCCAACAACATCAACCACCCGGAGTCCGAGCCGATGATCATCGGCCGTAATTTCCTGGTCAAGATCAATGCCAATATCGGTAACTCGGCTTTGGGTTCCAGCATCCAGGAAGAAGTCGAGAAAATGACCTGGGCGATTCGCTGGGGCGGCGACACCGTGATGGACCTGTCTACCGGAAAAAACATCCACGAAACACGCGAGTGGATCATCCGCAATTCGCCGGTACCGATCGGCACCGTGCCGATTTATCAGGCGCTCGAAAAAGTCGACGGCAAGGCCGAAGACCTCACCTGGGAAATGTTCCGCGATACGCTGATCGAACAGGCCGAGCAGGGTGTTGATTACTTCACCATCCACGCCGGCGTACTGCTGCGCTATGTGCCGATGACCGCCAACCGCATGACCGGGATTGTTTCCCGCGGCGGTTCGATCATGGCCAAGTGGTGCCTGGCGCACCATAAGGAAAGCTTCCTCTACACCCACTTCGAAGACATTTGCGAAATCATGAAGGCCTACGACGTGTCGTTCTCGCTCGGCGATGGCCTGCGTCCCGGTTCAATCTACGACGCCAACGACGAGGCACAACTGGGTGAGTTGAAGACGCTCGGTGAGCTGACCCAGGTGGCGTGGAAGCACGATGTGCAGGTGATGATCGAAGGCCCCGGCCATGTGCCGATGCACATGATCAAAGAGAACATGGACCTGCAGTTGGAGCAATGTCACGAGGCACCGTTCTACACCTTGGGCCCGCTGACCACCGACATTGCCCCGGGCTACGACCACATCACTTCCGGCATCGGCGCGGCGATGATCGGCTGGTACGGCACCGCCATGCTGTGCTACGTCACGCCGAAAGAGCACCTCGGTCTGCCTAACAAGGATGACGTCAAGGAAGGCATCATCACCTACAAGCTCGCCGCGCATGCTGCCGACCTGGCCAAGGGTCATCCCGGGGTACAAATTCGTGACAATGCGTTGTCCAAGGCGCGCTTCGAATTCCGCTGGGACGACCAGTTCAATCTCGGTCTCGACCCCGACAAGGCGAAGTCCTTCCACGACGAAACCTTGCCCAAGGAGTCGGCCAAGGTCGCGCACTTCTGTTCGATGTGCGGCCCGCATTTCTGCTCGATGAAAATTAGCCAAGATGTGCGCGAATTCGCGGCGAAGGAAGGCCTCACCGAAGCCGACGTGCTGGCAAAAGGTATGGAAATGAAGGCGGTGGAGTTCGTCAAGCAGGGGGCCGAGGTGTACCGCAAGGTTTGACCCCATCTAACGCAGGGAATATCGGCAGCAGGATTTGAATCACAGCTTTGATTTGAATCACGGCATAGGCTGGTTTGTCTTCAGGTTCGCCAGCGCGCTGGTCGTTTTATGCAGCACGCTGGTATCCGCAGCCCCGCTTTCAACTGTTGTCGACCACCCTTCCGCTATTGGCCAGTCTGCCGTGTATCTGCAGGAGCAGGCAGGCCATCTCGCCCTGGCTGACGCGATGGCGGCCTACCGGGCAGGGAAATTCACCGCGGGGAAAACTCCTGTCCTGAGTTTTGGCATTGGTGCAAAACCCGTGTGGATCCATATCGCGGTGGCCAATCCGACTGCGACCTCTGTGAACAGGCGGTTGGTGATTGAAACCGCCTGGCTCGACCACATCGACGTCCATATCCAGCATCAGGGCAAGACCGATGCGACGATTCGTGCGGGCGATCGCCAGATGTTTACGCAGCGCCCGGTTGCGGATCGCTTCTTCAATTTTGACTACGCATTCAAGACGGGCGTAAGCGATGTGTTCATCCGAGTCGAAACGCCAGACCCGATGGTCATCCCGCTCTATCTGCTGAGCCCGGAAAAATCAGGCATCAGACAAACCGAACAGGCACTCAGTTATGGGGTCGTGTACGGATTTCTGCTTGCCTTGATGGCCTACAACGCGATTCTGTATGCCAGCTTGCGGAGCACGCGTTACCTGCTCTACGCCATTTACTTGGCGATGTTTGTAGCCGCGAATATGGCTTATACCGGTCATGGCTTTGCATGGGTCTGGCCAAATTCCGTGAACTGGCAGCAATGGTCCAACCCCGTCCTGATGGTTTTATATGGCGTGAGTGGCTTGCTGTTCGCGGCTCAGTTTCTCGAATTGCGAACCCGCTTCCCCCGCATACACAAGGGGGTGATCGGCTTCAGTCTCACATTCGTCGCCCTGCTTGTCGTGGCCATGCTGATGGACAGCCAGAAATATGCGCTGCTCGTCGCCTTCACCTACGTGTTCCTGTTTGCGGGGGTCATGTTGTTTCTGGGGGCAATATCGGTCTACGCTGGACAGAAGCCGGCGCGGTATTT
>JAAFGW010000196.1 GCA_010365175.1 Sulfuriferula multivorans
TCGCGCCTTGCCACGCGAGAGCGTGGTTGTTGCCGACTTGTCGGCTTTACAACCACGGCCTGCCCTTTATGCCTTTATGCCCTTCAGGGTGCTTCAGGGTGCTTCAAGGTGCTTGCGGGTAAAAAATCCATCCGTTTCCTTTTGTTCCCCTATTTCTGATTCACGACACTAGCCTTACTCAGGGTTGATGACGACCCGCACCTCAAGGCCCTGATTGCCTGGCAAAGCCTTGATGGCTTCTGCCGCAGCTTTCAGGGCCATTTCCTCGCCACCGTATTTCACGGTCATATGCTCATCGTCCGGCATCGGCGCGCCCAATGACAAGGGAATAATCGATGAAATACCACTGCCGTGCGAGCCAAAATCCGCCACCAGATAATAGCTGCGATAGACCTCGGCGCCGTCGTTGAGTGTGCCGGTCAGGCGAAGCGATGCGGTCAGCATGATGGCGTCGAGGACGGCTCAGCAGCCGGCTTGTCCCGCATCGAACCCGCGACAATCTTGTATTGCAGAAAGCGGGTTTCGATCGGGCCGTTGAACAACGGGATACGACGACTGGCCTTGAGACCGAACAACTTGGGCAGCAGGGGATCACCCGAGATGATCCATGCCTCCCAACCGCTGAAATTTTTCTTCAGCCAATCGCCCATTTGCGGATACCACGCGGCCAGTTCCTCGGCCTCGCCGATCCGTTCGCCATAAGGCGGGTTAGTGACAATGGTGCCAGTTGGCGCCGGCGCTTTCAGTTCGAGCGCATCAGACACCTCCAAATCTATCGCTTCGGCATAGCCCGCCGCGTCAAGATTGTTGCGCGCTTTGTCGAGCACCCAGCGATCCTGGTCGGCGCCAAAAATAGGCAACTTCGCCAGCGGTTTCTCCTGCGCCTGCGCTTCGGCCTTGATACGTTTCCACAATTTGGCATCGAAATCACGGTAATGCTCGAACGCGAAATGACGACCCCGGCCGGGTGCGCGATTGAGCGCCATGTCAGCGGCTTCCAGCAGGATAGTGCCGGCACCGCACATCGGGTCGAACAGCGGTGTGCTGGGGTTCCAGCCCGACAGCATCAACAGCCCGGCAGCAAGGTTTTCCTTGATCGACGCCGCGCTCGCCTCGCGCTTGAAGCCACGTTTGAACAGCGGCTCTCCACTGGTATCCAGATAAAAAGTTGCCGCATCAGCTGTAAAAAAAACATATATCGGAACATTTGGTGTGTCGGTATCCACACTTGGCCGCTCACGCGTTTCTTCGCGGAAGCGGTCACAGATCGCGTCTTTGATTTTGAGCGTGATGAAATTAAGGCTTTTCAGTGGCGCGTTCTGCGCACCCACTTTCACCGCGATGGTTTTCTTGACGTCGAACCACTCGGGCCACGGCAGCTCAAGCGCTGCGCGGTAGATATGCTCTTCCTTGCGATAACGCGTGAAGCCGACCTTGCGCAAAATACGGGTGGCAATGCGCGAGGTGAGATTGGCGCGCATCTCGGCGGCGGCGTCAGCCATGAACAGCACACCGGCGGGCACCTGGCGCACCACCTGCCCGCCGGCCGCTGTGAGCTCGACTTCAAGCAAGGCCTCCAGCCCACGCGGGCAGGTGGCGAAATGGCTGGCCGGCGGCAGCGCCTCGCGCTCAGGACGAACGGGGTGCGGTGTTTTGGGTCGACGAGGCTGAGATTTGGGGGACTGGGGGTTCAAACGGGGCTTTCTTAAAACTTAGTGGCTGTTAATAAATAAATTGTTCATTTGAAACTTTCTTTTACAGCCCCTTATGCAGATGTAAGGAAATAATATGAACATGTTATTTCCTTACAGGCGCTTAAAAGGGTTTCAATACAACGAGCAATACGACAATCAGTAAAACCACCACCGGGATTTCATTGAACCAGCGGAACCAAACATGCGATTTGGTGTTCTGCCTGGCTGCGAACCCACGCAGCAAACGCTTGCAAACGTGGTGATAACCCACCAGTCCGATCACCAGAATCAACTTCAGCCACATCCAGTTCATGCTGATCGGAAAATACGCCAGCCATAGCCAGATGCCGGTAATCAGCGTCAGCCACATGATGGGCGAAACGAAACGATGCAATTTGTTCGCCATCAGCAGCAGGCGGTTGTAGGCTGCGTCGTTCTCCTCCATCGCCAGATTGACGAACAAACGCGGCAGATAGAACAAGCCTGCGAACCAGCTCACCACCATCACGATATGAAACGATTTCAGCCACAGCATGGATAAAAAAGCCGCCGATCTAATAAAAACAGCTAAGAAATGGACACCGAGTCCGCTGACCCTGATTTTACTGGGTTTGGTCGCCTGGCTGTGGTTTCGCCCGCCGGCTGACGTCAGCGAGGAAAACCAGGCCACTTCGCCCTGGCACGTCACATTGCCCGGCAACCAGTTGCTCAGCAGCGAATCCCTCAAGGGAAAAGTCGTGCTGGTCAACTTCTGGGCAACCTGGTGCCCGTATTGCCGCAAGGAAAAACCGGTGATCGACAGCTTCTGGCAGGACTATCGCGACAAAGGCTTTGAAGTCGTCTCGATCAGCGTCGACGATACGCCGGAACAGATTGCCGAGTGGATGAAAGACAAGGAGTACGCTTTCATGGCCACTCCGACCAATGAATCGGTTGTCGCAGCCTTCGGCAACGTCAAAAGCGTGCCGACCTCATTCATCCTCGACACCGAGGGTCATATTCGCCACAAAATTGCCGGACAGGTGCATTATCCCCGGCTGGAGAAACTGGTGACGCCGCTGCTACGCCCGTCCGCACAATAATGAACACCAACACGATTATAGACACCCGCCTCAACGAACTCGAAGCCAAGGTCGCCTTTGCCGAAGACCTGATCGAAACACTCAATCAAACCGTGATCCGCCAGCAAGGGCAACTGGATTCACTCCAGCAGCAGATGCGGCTGCTGCACCAGCAATTCAAGGACGCGCGACCGGACGAAACGCATACGCTGCGCGACGAACTGCCGCCACATTACTGAGCAGTATCAATCCGGCTGCACGGCGATTTTCACCACCACTTTACGGATCAAGGCATCACTCACCAAGGGCGCGTGCGCGTCATCCGGATAAAACAGACAAAATGACCCGGGTGGCGTCGCAATCCAGCTTCTCGGCGCATCGTTGAAAAACCGGATGTCACGCGCGGCATCGTATTCCGTTGCCGGCTCGACGCACTCGGCCAGCGGCTTCCAGCCCATTTCGTCGACCCCTTCGAGCACCAGCTGAATATCGATATAACGACAATGGCATTCCAGTTTCGCGTCTATCCGCGTGCGTCCTGTGCACGCTTCGACGATTGCGAAGATCTGCTCACCTTGCACCGCATGCACGCCGGGTTTGAGCGTCAGCAAATCCGTGTCGCGCAAGAATGCAAAGGCCCGCGCAAACAACGGGTGTAACTCGTGGTACCGATCAGACGCACTCAAGGTAGCCAGAATCATTATTCTAGAAACCGCAGTTGGACGCGCCCGATGGTGCGTTTGGGCGGGTGGCTGCCGCGAAGCGACGAGGCGGCAGGCCGGGGCTTGCATACGATTCCACACGGGCTTTAGCCCGTAGTGGATCGGAGTCCCCTTGTGGGGCAACGAGGAGCGACAAAGGCAGTCGCACGGCCAGACGTATCAGCGGGTGCGTAGCGCTCTTACCCAAATGGTGAAGGCTATCGAAGGCAAGACAGTCAATACTCATGCGGCATTCCTTGAGGTTAAGAGCGGTCAACTGCGGTTTTTAGGATTCGTTCACCGACTGATGGGTTTGTAACGAATCCGCTTGGGCTTGGCGCCTTCTTCACCCAGCCGCTTCCTCTTGTCGGCCTCGTATTCCTGGTAGTTGCCGGGGAAGAACACCACCTGCGAATCGCCTTCGAAGGCGAGAATATGCGTCGCGATGCGGTCGAGGAACCAGCGATCATGGGAAATCACCATCACGCAACCGGCGAACTCCAGCAGCGCATCTTCCAGCGCACGCAGGGTTTCCACATCGAGGTCGTTTGAGGGTTCATCGAGCAGCAGCACGTTGCCACCCGCGATCAGTGTCTTGGCCAGATGCAGACGGCCACGTTCGCCACCAGATAAGCTGCCGACGCGTTTTTGCTGATCGCCCCCTTTGAAATTGAAGCGTCCGAGATAGGCGCGCGACGGAATTTCGTAGCGCCCCACGGTGAGGATGTCGCGGCCTTCGGCCACTTCGTCAAACACGGTCTTGTCGGCCGACAACGCATCGCGGCTTTGGTCAACGTAGGCAAGATTGACCGTCTGGCCGATTTCGACTTCACCGCTGTCCGGTTTTTCCAGACCGGTGATCATCTTGAAGAAGGTCGATTTACCCGCGCCGTTTGGACCAATGATGCCGACGATGGCACCAGGCGGCACGCTGAAAGACAGGTTGTCGATCAGCAAGCGGTCGCCGAAGGATTTTGTCACGTTAGTGAAGTCGATCACCTTGTCGCCGAGACGCTCGCCGACCGGGATGAAGATTTCCTGCGTTTCGTTGCGCTTCTGGTATTCAACCGAATTCAGTTCCTCGAAGCGTGCCAGACGCGCTTTCGACTTGGCCTGGCGCGCCTTGGGGTTCTGCCGCACCCACTCCAGTTCTTGCTTCATGGTCTTGATGCGGCCGACCTCCTGCTTGCCCTCAGTTTCCAGGCGTGCTTCCTTCTGTTCCAGCCAACTGGTGTAGTTGCCCTTCCACGGAATGCCATGGCCGCGGTCGAGTTCCAATATCCACTCGGCCGCGTTGTCGAGGAAATAGCGATCGTGCGTGACCGCCACTACGGTGCCGGGGTAGCGCACGAGGTATTGCTCCAGCCAGTCAACTGATTCAGCGTCGAGGTGGTTGGTCGGTTCGTCGAGCAGTAGCATGTCGGGGTTGGACAGCAGCAACTGGCACAGCGCGACGCGGCGCTTTTCACCGCCCGACAGATTGCCGATTACCGCGTCCCACGGCGCCAGCCGCAGGGCATCTGCAGCGATTTCCATCTGGGTGTCGAGGTCGGACCCCGCTGTGGCAATGATCGCTTCGCAACGCGCCTGATCTTCGGCCAGCTTGTCGAAGTCAGCGTCGGGCTCGGCATAAGCCGCATAGACTTCTTCGAGCCTTTTTTTGGCTTCGACAATTTCACCCAGCCCCGCTTCCACTGCCTGGCGCACCGTGTGCGTCGGATCGAGTTGCGGCTCCTGCGGCAGGTAGCCGATGCGGATGCCCGGCATCGGGATCGCTTCGCCTTCGATATCCTTATCCACCCCGGCCATGATGCGAATCAGCGAGGACTTACCCGAGCCATTCAGACCGAGCAGGCCGATTTTGGCACCCGGGAAAAAGCTGAGGGAAATGTCTTTCAGAATATGCCGCTTGGGCGGAACAATCTTGCCGACACGGTTGAGGGAATAAACGTATTGCGCCATGAATCAAAAATCCAGAAAAGTTAGGGTTGAGTTTCGCCCGGGCAACGCGCAAAAGCGCAGCCCTTGTTGGAGTTGCGGCTGACATAACTGCCATCGGGACAGGTTTTGACGTCAGCCGGACACATGATGGGATCGTCGGCCACCAAAGGCGGCGGCGGTGCTTCCGGCAAAGCCACTTTGCCGACGGATGAGCGGACTGGCTTCAGCGACTCGGGTGCACTGCACGCGGCCAGCGTGATTGCCAGGGCGGCTGCAGCCAGAACCCTGATCAAGTCAGTTCCTTGTCGAGCATGGCCTTCAATTTCACGAAGTCAAAATCGCCCAGTTTTTGCTCGAGGATGCTGCCATCCTTGCCGATCAGAAAAGTAGTGGGGGTGACCTGTATATTGCCGAACGCACGGGCGTGTTCGCCATTGACATCAAGCGCCACCGGAAATGGAAGCTGTCGGGTTTTCACGAAGCTGGCAACGTAATTGGGCGGATCGTAGCTCATGGCGATGGCGATCACTTCGAAGCCGCGGCCCTTGTACTGATTATAGGTCTCGA
>JAAFGW010000197.1 GCA_010365175.1 Sulfuriferula multivorans
AGTAACGATCACGGCATCGCCGATCGACTCAATCGTCACCCGCAATCGTTCCTTTTCCACCATCAGGTCGGCGTGCTTCTTTTCCAACTCGGCAACCAAACGACTGACGTGATCGGCCATGGAGTTGAACGCAAGTTTTGTTTCGTGAACCTCTGGGGGCGCGCCAAAAGCCAGACTGACACGTGCGTCCAGATTTCCACTTGCGATCGCACGCGCTGCTCCACTCAATGTATACAAACCGCGCAGGTTGACTCGCAACAGCCAGCGCAGAATCAGCATGACGACGAACACACTGCCCAATACCAACAAGGTGAACCGTACAATCAGATCCCATAAACCCTGGATAGTCGATCCGGCATCCAACTCAACTTCCAGCATGCCATATGACGTTCCGCCCACCTTGATGTCGGCATTCGCATTGGGTGCACGAATATCAAGCGCGTCGGAAAACCAGGATGGATAGTGTTGCGTCTGTTTGGCGGTGCGTGATTCCAGGGTGACATGAGGAGACGTCAGCCGCACGTTCAAAATCTGGAAGCGGGCGGTGCGGGCCTCGAAGGTTTGTTCTATTGCGGGATAGTCTCGCAACAAGACATGATCCTGAATCGCTGCAGTAATCGCACTCAATTCGCTCTCGGCACGCACATCGAGATGCTGCTGCGCCCTTTCCTTGAGTGGCATGCCCAAAACTGCAAGGGTCACCAGATACATCAACAATACCAGTGCAAACACGGTTCCCATGATGCGCGTGAAAAGGCTATAGCGCATACCGCTCACCCGCGGACCTTTACTCATTCACAAGGACCTGAGTCTGCTTGAAGAAGCGCCGGTAATTGTTGTAGTCACGATCATCCGCAGAGACGAATCCGCGTACCAGCGGCAAGTTGAGCGATTGGGCTGCCTGTTTCAATATATTCAGGCCTTCTGGATCACGTGCCATGTTAATGAAAGCTTGGCGAACTTTTTCTCCGTCTGCGACGCTGATCCGCGGTGAAGCCATCACAGCCAAGTCAAAATAAGTTTCTGATTCGGCCAGGACGCGATACTTAAGTTGGCGACGTTGGGCAAAATCAGCCATCACCTGATGGTTCACGCCTGCTGCAGCCACCTGCCCCGATTCAAGCTGCCCCATGGACGCTTCCTGATTACCTGAAAACACCGGTACCACTTTGACACCCGCGCGCACTAGCAAGTCTATCGGCAAGTAATAACCCGTCACACCATACGGATTGGCAAACGCGACCCGCTTTTCATCCAACGCCTGCACAGTTTGAATCGGAGAACTGTCGAGTACGACTATTTGGCCGCGAATACCAGGCGTATCCTGTCGTGCCAACACACGCCAGCCAAGACGGTCTCGTTTCGGCGTGAACAAATGATTGGTATAAGTAAAATCGAGCTGCCCAGCCACTGCACGATCGGTTGTTTCGTTGGCGGTGCGCCCGATATGCAATTCAAGCGGGACGCCTGAGCGCATCGAGACAAAATTGAGAATGGGATTCCAGTACGCTGCTGTAGCTTGCAGGCTTCGCTGGTTTAGTACGCCAAAAGCGTAAGGTATTTGTATTTGTGGCGCTGCCTGACACACGGTACTCAGCATCATAGCCAAGCACATCAACGATCCCCGCATCCTGTCTCCCATTACTTTGTCTGAAAATATTTTTATTCGGCGAGTGTACCTTGCTCACCCGGCATTTCTCAAGGCCTGGCAGCAACTGTTTTTTAATCTGATTCAACCTGTTACTGCATACTCGATTTCAACAAAAATGGCGGACAGGAAGATAGCGCATTAAGGTCTAGAATCAGCGACTGACTTTTATTTTGCAACCGGGTGCCATCATCGACTGCCTCCTCTTCCACAATTCAAAAATACAGACCCTTGCGTTTGCCGATATCAGCGACCACGTTCATCAGTCAGATCGCTTTATCTGGATTGAACTGAAAACTCCTGACAGCGAAACCATGAGGCGCCTGGGTGATGAGCTTGGTCTGCACGCATTGGCTCTGGAAGACGCGATATCAACCCATCAACGCCCCAAGCTGGAAGAATACGAGGGCCATGTTTTCATCGCCACGCGCACTGCCCAATTGTGGGAAAAACGTATTGAGTTGGGCGAAACACATTTGTTTGTTGGCAACAATTATGTCGCGGCCATCCGGCACGATAGCGGCAGCGGATACCAACGCGTCAGCGAGCGCCTGCAGCATTGTCCAAATGGCATCAACGCCTCCACGCCTTATGCACTGTATCTGGTGCTCGACCTCATCGTCGATCAGTTCCGTCCTGTCATCGAAGCCACTCAGGATCGATTCCATTCGCTCGAAAGCCAGTTGATGAGTGGCGCCAAGCCGGGGCGCGACATCCTTGAACAGCTATACGAAATGAAACGCGACCTGACCGCCTTGCGCGATGCCACCGAGCCAATGCAGGAAATCACCCTGAACCTGATCCGCCTGCATCCGGAATTTTCCACCAAGGAACTGAAGGCGTATTACCGAGATATCCACGACCACTCGGTTCGCGTAGCAGCCTCGATCGACCGTTTGCGCGTTTCAACATCGGATGCGATGCAGTTCCACCTCGCCACGCTGTCGGTCAAGCAAAATGAATCGGTACAAAAACTGGCGGGCTGGGGTGCCTTGCTGGCATTGCCCACGGTGATATTCAGCCTGTACGGCATGAACTTCGTCAACATGCCCGAGCTGCAATGGCCGTGGGCTTATCCTGCCCTGCTGCTGCTGACTGGGCTGGGGGTATGGGTGCTGTATCGGCGACTGAAACGGCGCGGCTGGATTTGATTCCCCCGGATCAGCGCGGCTCGGATCAGCGCGGCACACCCCGCACATAGCGGATGCGTGTGCCGCGGTTCTCATCACGCTCCAGCCACACCAGATGCAAATGCCCCAGTTCATCCAGAACTGCGACCGGGTCGGATTGTGCACCGGCGCCGGATGCTGCCGGAATGGCTTCATTGTCCCCAAACGCATCGCCTTTCCATTCGGCCAACCAGACATCCGGCGTGCCGTCGCGTGCGTCATCCCACACGGCCAGCAGACGGCCACGTGTATCACCGACAGCCTTGGCGTGCCATTGCACCATGTTGTCACCAAAGCCATCCTGCACTTTGATGTTGCGGCCGAATGGGTGATTCGCCTCGACCAACGCTGCATACACGTCATATCCTGAAAGAAAATCGCGTTTGTCGAGCCAGACTGCAGCGACGCCCAGCTTTCCCCAGGCTGTCAGCGTAGGCCGCATCGCGCCAGTGCCTGCGCCCAGGCCATCTGAGCTGCCACTTTTTCTATCGGTCAAACGGGCGGGCGATGCAAAATCAAGGCCATCTGAACTTTGGCTCACCATCGGTACGGTGTGGCGATCGCGGCGATCTTCCCACGCCACCGTTACATGGCCATTCCCTGCAACAGCCAACGCCGGCCAGCCCTGCTCATCAACCGGCGCAGCGGCTTCTACGGGTTGCGTGAGGCTGACGCCCAGTGTTCCGCCAGTGACCTTCAGCGTAGCCACAACGATGCGTCGAAAACGCCCGGCCTGCTCGGCCCATGCGGCATAGAGCTTGCCTGCGCCCACGGCCAGTGTGACCTGCGCGGACTCGACCGCTGTCAGTCTGATCGCAGCCCCCCCGGGTACGATACGCGCGCGCACTTGACCGGCTTCTTCCCATGCCGCCACAAAACGCCCCGCACCCAGGGCCACCACCACCGGCTCGAAACACTCGGTTTGGCTCAGGCGAATTTCTGACTGGAATTTAGCTCTCTTCTCGGGCTTGATTGCCAGATAACACTGCGGACTGCCATCGCGGTTGTCTTCCCATACCACGCCCACGCTCCCACCCGACACGGCGATGCCCTGGCGGTTAGCCGATTCGAGATGCGTGAAAACTTGTGCGCCCTGGACCGAGTTAACGGTCAGCGCTTCGCTCCACATCCAGGCCGCCTGAGCCGATCCAGACAGCACTGCCAGTACAAACAGGGCAGCTCTCACGACTTGCCGCCCAAAAACTCAAGCAGCGTTTTCTGCTTGTAGTGTCCACCGCGCACATAGCGGTCGAAATCGCGGAAATCCTGCACCGTCTTGAAGCCGGGAATCTGCATGATCTTGTCGCCCTGCGGCGTCATGTAGACGAACAGTGGGGTAGCAAATGCCTGCAGCCGCACGCCCAACTCGGCTTCGGTGATGCGTTCGCCACTTGGCAGCGTCAGTCGCCGACCCGATTCAGCATCGACATACACCAGTTCGTAGTGGTCGCTGTAGAGCATTTTCAGCGACGCGTCGGAAAACGTTTTCTTGTTGGTGTGGTCACACCAGGCACAACCGTAGCGGCCAAAATACAGAAAAATCGGCTTGCCGCTCGCGCGCGCAGCTTTGAGACCCGCGTCGAAATTGACGAATGGATAGTTGGGTGGTGGGTCTGCCAGCACCGCGGTAGCCCACAAAC
Source organism: Sulfuriferula multivorans (assembly GCA_010365175.1). Classification (GTDB taxonomy): domain Bacteria; phylum Pseudomonadota; class Gammaproteobacteria; order Burkholderiales; family Thiobacillaceae; genus Thiobacillus. The sequence continues at coordinate 4,458 of JAAFGW010000197.1, forward strand.
AGCACGCCATCATCAGGGTTTTGATTACATTCATCTGGTTCTCCTTTGGCACGACGATCGGTCTGCTGATGGGTACCTCTTAAAATTCAGAGTTCGCCCAAATGCAAGGCGCGGGGAAAATTTCGCAGCGCCGCATATGTTCGATATGTAAGCAAGAAATTTTCCCCGCAACGCAGCAGTTGGGATGAAATCTGGATTTTTAGAGGTGCTCTGATCTTCATTCTGCTAAATTCAAGCATTTGTGCAACCCTCTTTTCCGACTATATGACACACGACTCCATCCGCATCGGCCTGATTTCCATCAGCGACCGCGCCAGTAGCGGCATCTATGAAGACAAGGGGCTGCCTGCACTCGAAGCCTGGTTTGGCGAGGTCATGGTTAATCCCGCCGAGTTCATGACCCGCCTGATTCCCGACGAGCAGGCACTGATCGAAACCACGCTGATCGAGCTGGCTGACACCGAAGGCTGTTCGCTGATCCTGACCACCGGCGGCACCGGCCCCTCGCCGCGTGACGTCACACCCGAGGCAACACTCGCCATTGCACACAAAGTGCTGCCTGGTTTTGGCGAAGCGATGCGCGCCGTGTCATTGAAGTATGTGCCCACGGCCATTCTGTCTCGCCAGGTTGGCGTGACGCGCGGCGCCAGCTTGATCCTCAACCTGCCAGGACAGCCCAAGGCGATCAAGGAAACCCTCGACGGCATATTTGCTGCCATTCCCTACTGCATTGACCTGATAGGTGGACCCTATCTTGAATCCAAGCCGGAAACCATCGCCGTATTCCGACCTAAATCCGCATTGAGGACAATGCCATGACAACAATATTCGATTCGCTTGCGCGCGCGCTGCGTGATCTGTTCAGCCTGCGCGTGCTGTGGGTGGTGATCTGGCCGATGCTGGTCGCCATGCTGCTGTGGATGACGCTGGGGATCGCGTTCTGGAGCACCTTTTCCGGCTGGCTTGAATACGGTCTCGATAAAATTGGCATCCAGGTCTGGCTAACCGAACTTGAGCCGGTATGGATCGCCAACGGCATTCAGGCACTGTTGCACCTCATGCTGTTTGTGCCGCTGGTGATGCTGACCGCGCTCGTGCTCACTGCCCTGTTTGCGATGCCCACCCTGATCCGCGTGGTGGCTGAGCGCGACTATCCACAACTTAAACGTGAAAATGGCGGTGGTTTGGTCGGTAGCGTGTGGAATGCCGTGATCGCCATCGTGGTGTTTGTAACGCTGTGGCTGGTGACGTTGCCCTTGTGGCTGATCGGTGTCGGCATCCTGATTCCATTTGTCGCCGCCGCCTATCTGAACCAGCGCCTGTTCCGCTATGACGCCATAGCCGAACATGCCACGCCTGGCGAAATGGTGACGCTGTTCAAACACGAACGCGGTGGCTGGTGGGGACTCGGCCTGTTGACCGGCTTGATACAGTTTGTTCCAGTGTTGAATTTA
>JAAFGW010000198.1 GCA_010365175.1 Sulfuriferula multivorans
ATCCGCGCATTGGCATGGCCAATTCTGCTGGTCAATTCACGATCATAGAAGACCACGGACTTCGAATCAATCCGGACCCTTACATGGTGCGCAGCCATCCTGCAATCACGCGAAATCATTCCTTAATTTAGGTTAATTTTGACTAGCTTTCATCAGCATAAACACGTAGGTATTTCTAGGGCGATTCTTGCCAAGAAGCCGTGCGTTTTGGTTTTGTTCCCGCCGGAAGCCGATGGCGCCTCGTTGTTGACACAACTGAGAAGGATCGGTTGCAGTGGTGAAATTTGCTGGCCACATCCTCCTTTTATCGATGCACGGATTGACCTGATATTTCTTTACATATCGCCGGAAGTGGAGCCAATGGATTACGGCTGGCTACAGGAGAATGGGCCACCCATTATTTCAGTAGTCAATTTTGAGAATCCGACCATGATCGACGAGGCCTTGCGTATCGGGGTCATGGCGATTTTGATGGCGCCTATTAAAGCCTCCGGGCTGCTGTCGACCATCATTACAACCTTGCACCAGCATGCAAAAAATCGCCACAATTCGGATAGATTTTCGCAGCTTGAGAAAAAGGTTATTAGCCTGAAGTTGCTTGAAGAGGCAAAAAGAATATTGATTGAGAAGCAGAAAATTTTCGAAAATGAGGCTTACGAACTCCTTCGTTCGCAAGCGATGGCGCAGCGAATTCCGATTGAAGACATTGCGCGGGAAATTATCCAGTCGGAAAGAATCATGTCGAAGATTATCAGTGGCGGTCCGAAAAACACAATTTAGTTCGTTTTTATAGGAGAAGTATATGAAGTGGCTTGAACAATCCATCATGCACACACGCGGCGTGGCGAAGGGAAAAGTGGGGGTTACGCATGAGCTGGGCGAAGCCCGTCAGGGAATATTCCATTACACGATCGGACCCTACTCGGATCCGGTGATGACGATTGCCCCTGGCGACCGGGTCATCGTCGACACCCGCGACGCCTTCGAGGGAAAAATTGTGTCCGAGCAGGATTTGCCCAGCGCCACCCTGCGGGTGCCGTTTCTGAATCCCCAAAACGGCCCCATCATGATTGAAGGTGCCGAAAAAGGGGATGTGATAGCCGTCCACATCGAGTCCATGCTGCCGCGTGGCGCCAATCCCCGTGGAACGTGTTGCCTGATTCCGCAGTTTGGCGCCTTGACCGGAACCGACTTCACCGCATTGCTCAACGATTCCTTGCCGGAAATCACCCGCAAAATCGATATCGATGAACAGGGCGTGTATTGGAGCAAGCGCGTCACCTTGCCCTACAAACCGCACATCGGCACGCTGAGCCTGTCACCCGAGATCGATTCCATCAATTCCCTGACCCCCGATAACCACGGCGGCAATATGGACGTGCCCGACATGGGCCCGGGCAGCATCACCTATTTGCCGGTGCGCTCCCCCGGCGCGCGACTGTTTATTGGCGATGCACACGCTTGCCAGGGCGATGGCGAGGTCTGCGGCACTGCCGTGGAATACGCCAGCCGAACCACCATCCATGTGGATTTGATCAAAGCCTGGCAGATTGACTGGCCCCGCCTCGAGACCGAAGACAAGATCATGGTCATCGGAAGCGCCAGGCCCCTGGAAGATGCCACCCGGATTGCCTACCGCGAGTTGGTGCTGTGGATGGCCAAGGAATACGGCTACGACAAGTGGGACGCCTACATGATGCTCAGCCAGTGCGGCAAGGTGCGGCTGGGCAATTTTGTCGATCCCAAGTACAGCGTCGCAGCCGGGGTGGAAAAGAAGTACCTCGTCCCCTGATGTGGGCCATATAGCAATCATCGATGTTTAACCAGTGGGGAGAAATTTAATGGACCTCGGACTCAAAGGCAAACGTGTTCTTATTACGGGCGGAAGCAAGGGCATAGGGCGGGCTATCGCTGAGGGATTCGCCGCCGAAGGTGCGCACGTTGCGATCTGCGCACGCAACGCGGAAGAGGTCGCGGCTACCGTTGCCGCACTCAAAGGCATGGGTGTGCAGGCATTCGGACGCGCGCTCGACGTGGCAGACGCAAAGGTGCTGAATCAATGGATTCACGACAGTGCAGTTGAGTTAGGCGGTGTCGATGCACTGGTCTGCAACGTGAGCGCTTTGGCGGTTGGGGACTCAGAGGAGACTTGGGAGAAGTCCTTTCGGGTGGACATGATGCATAGCGTCAACGCAGTGGCGGCAGCGGTCCCCTATCTTGAGAAGTCAACGAGCGCATCAATCGTGCTGATATCCAGCGTATCAGGCTTTGAAGTCGATTTTGCCGCCGGCTCCTATGGCGCCATCAAAGCCGCCTTGATCCATTACGCCAAGGGTCTGAGCCGTCAATTGGTCAGTAAAGGCATTCGCGTCAACGTGGTGTCACCCGGCAACACCTACTTTGATGGCGGGATTTGGCAGAACATCGAGCACAGCATGCCAGACCTTTACAACTCCACGCTCAAGGTCAACCCAACCGGCAAGTTTGGTTCACCCCAAGAGGTTGCCAGCGGTGTGGTGTTTATTTCCAGCCCGGTTGCCAGCCGAATTTCCGGAACCAACTTGGTTATTGATGGCGCATTGACAGTCGCTGTTTGACTTTTCATTCTGGTCACCTTGGTAATTGAGAGCACCAGCCGAGTCAGTCAGCCAACCGTTCTGTTGGCCTATCCTGAATCGCCCACTCAGCCCAGCAGGCTAATCTGCTGAATTGTGATTTCACTAACTCTTTAACTAGGCGCACGCACATGAGCACGAATCAATCAACATCTGCAACCCCGATCCCATCAGAAGCGCAGCCTGTCGACCTGACCACGTTGACCGTGGAGAAAGTGCAGGAGGGATTTCTCAAGGGGACATTCACCGCGGAAAGCCTTACCAGCGCCTGCTTGAAGCAGATCGCGACCTACAACGCATACTACAACGCCATCATTTTCTTGAACGATGAAGCCCTTGCAGATGCCCGCGCTATCGACCGGCGGCGCGAGGCCGGCGAAGTACTGGGGCCACTGGCAGGAGTTCCGGTAGTCGTAAAAGACCCTATGGACATGGTTGGGTTTCCAACCACAGCAGGCTGGTCTTTGCTCTACAGCAAGACGGGCGGCGTTGACCTCATGCCCGCGCGCGACTCCCCCGTGGTTGCGCGTATGCGGGCTGCGGGAGCCATCATTTTGGGCAAAACCAATGTGCCGGTATTGAGCCATACAGGAACACACGCCGACGATAGTTGGGCCGGCCCCACGCTGAACGTCGCCAAGACGGGGCGTGTGCCCGGAGGGAGTAGTGCAGGCACAGCAGCTGCGGTGGGGGCCAGCATGGCGGTGCTAGGACTCGCGGAGGAAACCGGCGGTTCTATCCAGAACCCGGCCTCTGCACAGGATCTGGTCGGCGTCAAGCCCACGATCGGCTTGGTTCCTAACGCCGGAGTGGTGCCTTTGTCGGGGAACCGTGATGTGGTTGGGCCGATCGCGCGCAACGTACGTGACGCCGCACTCTGTCTTGATGTGCTGGCCGGCTACACCGCCGAAGATCCAAAAACGCTAGCAGGTGTTGGTATGAAGCCGCTTCTCGGCTATACCTCCAAACTACGCAAGGACGCATTGAAGGGTGTGCGACTTGGGCTTTACGGTGCGGGCTGGCGCGATCAGCCACTCTCGACCGAAACGCAGAACCTCTATGGTCGAGGGGTGGAAGAATTGAAGGCGCAGGGCGCCATCGTGATCGAGGATCCGTTCTTGGGTTCCGGCTTTGCGGCACTCCGACAGACTACGTCTCCTTTGCCGAACTTTGACGCGCGGGGAATGGAGTCGGTTCCCTATGACCTGCAAAAATACTTGGAGCGCTTGGGTCCGGACGCTGCCATCAAAAGCTTTAAAGAGTTTGCAGAGGCAACAGCAAGCCAATCGGCTTTCGGCCCGAAGGGCGTGTTGAGCTTCATGCACAACCTGCCCCAATTCGTGGCAAGCTTGCAAGCGCCAACCATGCCGCCGGATCTGTCAGACTTTATTGCACTCAAGGAGCGTTACCTTCAGATTTTCGACGAGGTATTCAAGCGCGAGCGACTCGATGCTCTGGTGTTTCCACAAATGCGCGAAGAGCTGCCGCTGATCAAAACGGGCCGGACTATTCAGGAAACCACTGTTGGGGAAATAAATATTGCTGGCCTGCCAGGTGTCGTCGTACCCGCTGGATATTACAGTTCAGGCGCCCCATTTGGTCTAATATTTGTCGGAAGACTCTGGAGTGAGGCGGATTTGCTTGCCTACGCGTACGGATATGAGTCTGCGACGCAGCATCGGAAAATTCCGGCTTTGGGGCAGTAAAAACGCTACTGTAAACGTCGCAACAAGAGTCTGTACTTCATTGACTTGGGGTTCTCCGTCTTTTGTTGCCTACTTACCCTCTTCGAATAAGGCTTTCTAATTTAAAGGAAATGAAGGGCGGAAGGGTACCCTGAATGGCCGCTGCTGAGAAATGGGCATGTTTAGGCGAACGTCGGCTTTTTCCGAAGCGAGCCTCTTAAATTCGACACCGAATCGTCGATTTCTCGATTTCACCGGTTGGGTCAGCCAATGAATTCAAGCACTTACGCTTGTTTTTGGGTTGAATTTCGAAAATGCGTGTAGTGGCACGTTTATAGTTATAAGTAGTTTCAATCTACTCTGGCCTGCGCTACACTCAGCGCCATGTTCATCAAGGTCACCCAATCCGGTAAACGGCGCTACGCCCAACTGGTAGAGTCCTTTCGCAACGAAGAAGGCAAACCCCGCCAGCGCACCGTGTGCACCCTGGGTCGCCTGGAAGACGGCGGTGAGGTCGACACCCTGATTGCCTCTTTGCAGCGCGCTCGCGGTATCGAGCCCGTTGCCTGTGCCCTGGATGGACTTCGTTTCACAGGCAGCCGCCATGCCGGTGATGTGTGGGCCTTGTCCGAGCTATGGCGATCCTTGGGCTTTGACGAGCTCTCCAGTGCCTGGCGGCGCTCCAAAACCGAAGTCGATGTGCTGGCTTGCCTGCGCCTGATGGTCTTCAACCGCCTGTGTGATCCGGGCAGCAAACTTGGCGTGCTGCGCTGGCTGGAGACGGTGGCACTACCTGCCGGTTTTGACTTTGTGCCTGAACACCAGCACCTGCTGCGCGCCATGGATGTGATCGATGAGTACAGCGACACCCTGAGCACCAGGCTTGCCACGCTCATGCGCCCCCTGATCGACCAAGACCTCTCGGTGGTGTTTTATGACCTCACCACCGTGCAAGTCACCGGACAAACAGATCTCGAAGATGACGTGCGGGCCTATGGGCGAGCCAAGTCGGGATTGGTCGAGCGCCAATTCATGCTGTCCTTGGTGCAAACCGCAGAGGGCCTGCCTATCGCCCATGAAGTGCATCCGGGCAACACAGCCGAAGCCAAAACACTGCTGCCCATGATTGGGGGCCTGCTGGAGCGTTATCCACTCAAGCGCGTCGTGCTGATCGCAGACCGGGGCCTGCTCAGCGTCAACAACATTGAGGAACTGGCCAAGCTGCAAGCCCAGCTCAAAACAGATGGCCGAGAGGTGGCCCTGCAGTACATCCTGGCGGTGCCCGCCGCACGTTATGGTGACTTCGCCGATGACCTCCAGAAATTGCATGATGCCCAAACATCAGATCAGACTTGGTGTACCGAGACCCAATGGCAGGGCAACCGTCTGGTGGTGGCGCATGACCCTGAAGTGGCTGCGCGGCGCACACAGGCGCGTGACAAGACGATTGCGCAGTTGCTGACCTTGGGCCAGCAGTGGTGCGGCAAGCTCGATGGTCAAGACGGTGGCAAGGCAGGTAAAGGCAGGCCGATGTCAGACTCG
>JAAFGW010000199.1 GCA_010365175.1 Sulfuriferula multivorans
TTTTCGCGTTACGTCGCAGAGCTCATGTATCCGGTGCTGTACTGCTATTTTGCGCACGGCATCATCTTCGAACCGCACTTGCAGAACGTGGTGATCGGCGTGACTGATGGGGAGCCGCGACAGGTCTTCCTGCGTGATTTCGAGGGCGTCAAGCTGGTGCAAGAGCGCTACAGCGAAAAGCAACTGGAAGCCGTTAGCCCGCGCACCCGCGAAGCGCTCTGGTACAGCAGCGAACAGGGATGGAAACGGCTCGCCTACTGCCTGTTTGTCAACAACTTCTGCGAGGCGATCAGCCAGATTGGCGCGGGCAAACCGGCAATGCAAAACCGCCTGTGGGCGGTGGTGCGGCATCATCTGTATGTCTATCAGAGTCATTACGGGGACAGCGTCTCGGCACGGCGCATTAATGCCTTGCTTAACGGCGAGCCGTTTCCAGGCAAAGCGAATCTGATCAACCGTTTCTTCAAGCGGCCGGATCGCGCTTTCGGATATTTGCCGGTCAACAACCCGCTAGGCGCGCTGGGGGAGGGCGGTGCGTGGAGCTAAGGTTAGCCGAAGTATTTGCAAGCATTCGGGCGGCGCAGGCTGAAGCCGACGAGCCGTTGTGCGCCTATGTGTATGACCTGGTGGCCTTGCATCGGCATGCGGCACGTCTGGTCAGCACTTTGCCGGAGGGCTGCGAGCTGTTTTACGCGATTAAAGCCAATTCCGATCTGCCGATTCTGCAGACACTGGAACCGCTCGTTGATGGTTTCGAGGTGTCGTCGGGCGGCGAGCTGGCCTGGGTGCGCGAACATTTTACCGATGTGCCGGTGATTTTTAGCGGCCCGGGCAAACTGGATCGGGAACTCAGTGCGGCGATCGAGCAAAATGTCAATTGTCTGCATGTCGAAAGTCTTAACGAATTGCGGCGCTTGGCCGAGATTGCCAGCCAAACCGGCAAAGCGGCGGCGGTGTTGTTACGTATCAACCTGGCAGTCGACAACTTGGCAGAAACCAGCTTGATGATGGGCGGAAAACCAACGCCGTTCGGGATTCCTGCACAGCAATTGCAAGAATGCCTGAGATGGTTGCGTGCCCATCCTGAAATTCGGCTGCGCGGCTTCCATTTTCACCTGTTATCGCATCAGCTCGATGCCCAGGCCCATCTGCAACTGGTGGCGGCATATCTAAGTCAGGTGCGGCGATGGTGCGACGAATATGCGCTGAAAATCGATCATATCAATGTTGGCGGCGGCATCGGCATCAATTACCGGCAACCTGAACAGCAGTTCGACTGGACGACTTTCAGCGCCGGGTTGACGGCGTTGTTAAAAAATAGCGGCTTGCCCGGGATCGGCGTGCGTTTCGAGTTGGGACGTTATATCACCGCCGCCTGCGGCTACTATGTGATGCAGGTCATCGACATCAAGCGGAGCTATGGCACGAATTTTCTAGTCGGCAGGGGCGGCTCGCATCACTTCCGCACGCCCTACGCGCAAGGCCACAGCCATCCGTTTCATGTGCTACCGATCAATGCGTGGCCCTACCCATTTCCGCGTCCGGAGATTTCCAACGAGAGCGTAAACATAGTGGGTCAATTATGTACGCCGAAAGACTTGCTGGCGTTCGATGTGCCGGTCAAAACGGCGCGTTGCGGCGACTTGTTGGTATTTCCTTACGCGGGCGCCTATGCCTGGCATATTTCGCATCACGACTTTCTGCGTCATCCGCATCCTACACAATGGTATTTACCAGCGGAGTGACAGCATGCTGCAAACCAATCAACTTAAACGCGCGCTGGCCGATGGAAAAACCGTATTCGGACTGCTCAATTCGATTCCCTCGCCGTTACTGGTCGAAATGATCGGCTATGCCGGCTACGATTTCGTCATCCTGGATATGGAACACGTTTGCGTCAATCCGGAAACGCTCGAAAACATGGTACGGGCGGCCGAGTGTGCCGGGATTACGCCGTTGGTCAGGGTGCCGAACGTCATGCCCGAAGCCATCTTGCGGGCATTGGATTGTGGCGCGCAAGGCATCGTCGTGCCGCACGTGCGCAGCCGCGCGGAGGCCGAGCAGGCAGTTGCAGCGAGCCGCTATTATCCGCTCGGGAATCGTGGCATCAGCGGCGGACGCACAACGGGCTTCGGCGCGATCGACCTGCCGACTTATTTCGAGCGAGCCAATTCGGAGATCATGGTGGTGGCCATGATCGAAGATAAAGAAGGCGTCGATAATCTGGATGCCATCTTGTCTGTCGCAGGCATCGATATGGTACTCGAAGGCGCAATCGATTTATCCCAGTCTTATGGCGTGCCAGGGCAAGCGCAACACCCCACCGTGCAAAGCGCTATCGAAAAGATTGCTACAGCCTGCCTGGACCGCTGTATTCCCTTTTGCGCCGTTTCTCGCACCATAGATCAATTGGGAAATGGAAAGAAGTGGAGCGCGCAGGCTTACTTGCTGGGAGACGACCGGGGGGTGAGTTTTCGTGCACTCAAAGCTCACTTGACGGGTTTCAGGCAGCTTGGACAACTACCGGAACAAATTATGGGGATAAATCCATGAAGCCGCAAAACCTGCTCTCCGGACGAAGCAACGTCTCCGTGAGGTACCTGTCGTGAAAGCACGCAGAGTTGTCTTCAATTTGCACCTTTATACCGGCCTGGCGGCCGGGCTGCTTCTGTTGCTGAGCGGGCTGACCGGCAGCCTGCTGGTCTTTCGCGAGGAAATCGAAGGGTTTGTGTACCCCGAATTGATGAAAACGGTGCCGCGTGACGAACGTGTTTCTTTACAGGCGGTGCTGGAGGCGGTCGGGCGCGCCTACCCGCAAGACCGGCCATTCTCCATCCGCCTGCCGCGCACCCCGCAGCAAACCTATCTGGTTAAGATGAACGATGGGCATGACTTGTTCGTCTATGCCGACCCTTACAGCGGAAGGATTCTCGGCGCACACCGGCAGGAAGACACTTTCACGGGATGGATCGCGCTCCTGCATACTGAGCTCCTGAGTGGCGAGCGCGGCGAAACCATCCTCGGTGTCGGTGCTTTGCTGCTGATCTGCATGGGCGTAACCGGCCTCATCCTGTGGTGGCCGCGCAACGGAAAGATTTCGCCGGGCTTCAAAATCCAATGGCCCGCCCATTGGAGAAAGGTGAATTTTGATTTGCATCGCGCATCGGGCATCTATGCAGCGCTTTTTCTTTTGATCACCAGCTTCACCGGCGCCTCGTTGGTTTTCAATAAAACTTTTGCCGGTTTCATCAATGCCGTGACAGAAAGTCCACCGCGACCTGCCCCACCTCTTTCCAACCCTCTTCGGGCGGGGATGCCGGCGCCTTCGCTCAATGTGCTGCTGCATCAGGCCGATCGTATCCTGCCCGCCACCACCACTTGGATCAGTCTTCCACAGACAGCGCAGGCGCCGCTGGTGGTACGCAAAAAACTCCCGCAAGAATCTCACCCAAATGGGAGGAATTTCGTCTATTTCGATCAATATACGGGTAGGGTATTGCAGGTGGAAAACGCCTTGACGGCTCCTCTGGGTACGCGCATTTTTAACACGCTTTATCCGATACATATCGGTGCAATAGGCGGAACGCCCACTCGCACCTTACAGGTGATCATCGGTTTGTCGCCGCTCATTTTATTTGCCACCGGCTATGTCATGTGGGGGAATCGAAGGAAGGCGAAAGGATATCGCTCCCTGCTCACAAAGCAACACGCGAGATCGGGATGAAAGGAGAGCATTGCCCAGGCTGATGAAGATGCCGTAAATGTCCAGCAACGCACCACTTCTAACGACGGAATTTTGACTGTCACGATACTGAGCTTGATCGTGAAATTCGGATAGCTACAACATCCGTGGCATCGATTGGCTGCGCCAGCAGTCCGACGAAGGCCTGGCGCACGCGCATCGCGGGGGCGAACTGATCACGCATTTCGGCGGCCATCCGTCGCTTGCCATCGGGCCGCCGCTGACGTCGCACCCGCACGACATCGGCGACATCCTGCGCGGGCGGCGGCGTTGCCGATGCCACAGATCGACCGCGGACGCCAGACCGATACGCGCAACCCGGCGGGGAATGGACGTCCGCCCGCCCACATACAAAGGCAAACACTCAACCCTGCCCCGCAAAGGCCGGCAGGGTCAGAACGGCATGTCGTCGTCGTACGCGTACTCGCGTTGCCGGCGGCGCACCTGCTTGAGCCATGCCTTGAGCGTCCCGATGGCTTGCGCGGCGTTCAGGTCGTTCTCGACAGCGCGGAGTTCCATACGTGCCTGCGCGATGTCCGCATCGAGCAGGCGCATGAGCGAGGCCGGATCCAGCCGGGAATACGGGTCGAAGCCGAAGCGCATCCTGAACTCATGGTCGATGTGGATTATTTCATTCTCCAGTTCGCCCAGTTGTTCTTTCAGAATCTTGTTGTAATGCGTCAATCGCTCTTCGCTGAGGGTGTTGATGGCGGCCTGGTCGATGTGTTCGATTTCGAGTTGCAATTCCAACAGGCGCAACAGGTCTTTCTTCTCGTAAGCCTGGTTGACGCTTTGCATCAGCGCGGTCTTGCGCGCGCGTTCGCCAGGGTCGGGCTCGCGGTCGGGATGCAGGGCGCTGGCAAGTTTCCGGTAGATTTCGCGTAGCGACAGGCTGACCCGTTGCGCTTCCTCGCGCAGTTTTTCTTCCTTCGCAATCTGCTTCGCGGTCTGCTTGCGTTGGGCACGGCTTTCGCTCCCGGTACGTCGGGCGGCATCGATTTTTTCCGCCTCTTCCACCAGTCTGGCCTGCACCTGTTGCATAAAAGCTTCGGGGGATCGCATATCCATATCCTCCCCGATGTCGAACCCCAGTGTGTCTTCCAGCATCGCTTTCATCCCCGCGATCGAGGCGGCTTCTTCCTGGTCGAAATCGCTGCCGCTGTATTTGTTGTAGAGCGCCTTCATCTCGTCGTCGTCGTTTTCGCTCGCCAGCGCGCCGGTCAGTTCGCAAATCAGATTGGCGATCGAACGGCGCTCGGTTTTGCCCAGATTCTTTTGCCGATACGCCCAATCCAGACGGTGCGCCAGCTCGCGGCGCTTGCCCGCCGCCTGCTCGATCAAAGGCAGCAGTTCGCTGAGGTAGTGCTGCTGGAAACGCGGAACGACGGACTCCCAGTCTGCCTGCAAGGTCCGTTTTTTCCCGATTTTGCCGATCAGGGCGTTGAAGGCCTTTTGGGCTTTGGAAAGCAAGGGGCTGTTCTGCGTCGGGATATCGCTTATCGCATCGGAAAATAGATCCATTCGGGGACACCTGGTGTTCGGTTGGACGATCATGCTGCAAATTTCAAGGTGCGCGGACTTTACTGAAACCAGCACTGAAACCGGACAGCCGTGGCGTAGCGACGCGAGGCCTGTATTTTTGCTATGCATCCTCTTTTTGGGTCAAGCTGTTTTTGTGTTTTCGCATCCGTTTCTCAAGTGGCCGATAGGGTGGCAAATCCACAACACATTCTTTTGCGTTGGCCAACCCATTGGCCAATGGGTTGACTTTAATAATGCGAATTATTATCATTCATACTATTGTTTTTGTATTTCCCGGGACGCGCATTCTCCGTGCACGCAGAATCCCCTGTCACGCAGCCATGGCTTTGCCCATAACCGGACACCCACCGCATCAGGATGATCTCCTCACTTGCCGCACCCTTAGCCCGGATGTCCATCCATCCTGTTGAACCGCTGTTTGCGGTCGGCTTGGGATGGGCTGCGCCACGCACTTCGCCCCTTACACTGACGGCGGTTTTGCTCGCGCACGCCGGGTTGCTGGCCGCGTTGTGGCAC
>JAAFGW010000200.1 GCA_010365175.1 Sulfuriferula multivorans
AGCTAGCGCGAAGCGCGCCCTTCCCCACCCTTAACCCTTTTACCCTTCACCCTTTACATGCAGTTAATCTTTTAAACATGAAAATCCTTGTCATCGGTTCTGGCGGACGCGAACACGCACTGGCCTGGAAGCTCGCGCAATCACCCCGGGTGTCGCAAGTGTTCGTCGCGCCGGGCAATGGCGGCACGGCAAACCAGGATGGTCTGATCAATGTACCTTTGACGTCCATCCCGTCGCTGATTGAATTTGTACGCCGCGAAGACGACATCGCCTTCACGGTGGTGGGGCCTGAAGCACCTTTAGCCGCGGGTATCGTCGACACATTCCGTGCGGCCGGACTCAAAATATTTGGCCCGACCCAAGCTGCCGCTCAGCTTGAAAGCTCAAAGGATTTCGCCAAGCAGTTCATGGCGCGTCATGGCATCCCAACGGCGGCTTTCGGCACCTTCACCGATGCCGTCTCGGCGCACGCCTACATTGATAACCACGGCGCACCTATCGTGGTGAAAGCGGACGGCCTGGCTGCGGGCAAAGGGGTGGTCGTTGCAGCAACTGCCGAAGAAGCCCACGCTGCCGTGGATGCCATGCTCGCCAGCAACAGCATGGGCGAAGCCGGTCACCGCGTGGTGATTGAAGAATGCCTCGTGGGCGAGGAAGCCAGTTTTATCGTGTTGGTCGACGGCGAGCACGTGCTGGCGCTGGCTTCCAGCCAGGACCACAAGCGCCTACTGGATGCTGACCAGGGTCCCAACACCGGCGGTATGGGTGCCTATTCGCCCGCCCCCGTTGTCACGCCCGGTTTGCATGCGCGCATCATGCGCGAAGTGATCCAGCCTACGGTGGAAGGCATGGCTGCTGACGGTATTCGTTTCACCGGTTTTTTGTATGCCGGAATCATGATCGGGACCGATGGCGCGCCCAAAGTGCTCGAGTTCAATTGCCGCATGGGTGACCCGGAAACCCAGCCGATCATGATTCGCCTGAAGACCGATCTCGTTACCATCCTGGAAGCTGCCATCAATGGCAAGCTTGATCAGGTGGAAGCAGAATGGGACCGTCGCACGGCGCTAGCCGTGGTTTTGGCCGCATCGGGCTATCCCGATGCACCGAAAAAAGGGGCGGTCGTCAGTTCCCTTCCGGCAGCGACCGATGACCTGCATGTATTTCATGCTGGCACCACCACCGAGAACGGGCAGACAATCGTAAGCGGCGGCCGCGTACTCGCTGTCACTGCGCTCGGCGACAGCGTGCGCATGGCGCAAAAACGCGCCTACGACGCCATCGCCAGCATCCATTTTGACGGCATGCAATTCCGCCGCGATATTGGATGGCGCGCGCTTGACCGGAAGAAGTAAGTACACGCTGCATTGAATGCGAACACAAAACACGCCGGCCCCACTCCATCGCACAAACCTGTAACCGGATCACTTCTTTGAGCCTGAACCCTGCCCACACCCCTGACCCTGCCCCCTTTGATTCGAGTGCAGTCAAAACCTGGCTACTCGGATTGCAGACGCGTATCGTCACCGCACTTGAGGCTGCCAATGGCCTGCCGTTTCGCACCGATGCCTGGGACCGGCCCGAAGGCGGCGGTGGAATCTCACGGTTGATCGAAGAAGGCCAGGTACTGGAACGCGGCGGCGTGAACTTCTCACACGTGCTGGGCAGTCAGTTGCCACCATCCGCCAGCGCGCATCGCCCTGAACTCGCAGGGCGCCGTTGGGAGGCGATGGGCGTGTCGCTGGTGCTGCATCCACGCAACCCCTACGCGCCCACCGTGCACATGAACGTGCGCTGCTTTGTCGCCATGAAAGACGGCGAAGACCCGGTGTGGTGGTTCGGCGGAGGGATGGATCTCACGCCTTACTATGGCTTCGAAGAAGATGCGCGGCATTTTCATGCCAGCTGCAAAACCGCGCTTGATCCATTTGGTGCCGAATACCACCCGCGCTTCAAAGAATGGTGCGACCGCTACTTCTTTCTCAAACATCGCAACGAACCGCGCGGTATCGGTGGCGTGTTTTTCGACGACTTTTCTGAAGGCGGTTTCGATCATGCGTTTGGCATGACGCAGCGACTCGGGGATGCCTTTCTGACCGCTTATTTACCTGTGCTGGAACGCCGCAAGGACACGCCTTATGGCGAGCGCGAACGCGATTTTCAGGCTTACCGTCGCGGACGCTATGTTGAGTTCAATCTGGTCTACGACCGTGGCACGCTGTTCGGTCTGCAATCAGGAGGACGAACCGAATCCATACTGATGTCCTTACCCCCCATTGTGAAATGGCGTTACGACTGGCATCCGGAGCCAGGCTCACCAGAAGCCGTGCTCTACAGTGACTTTTTAACCGGTCGGGACTGGGTCTAGAAATGCGCAAGACACCACGTCGTCTTCTTGTTGGTTTGGGTATTCTGCTGCTAATCGTCGGGCTGGTCGGACTCATCGCCTGGGAACTACTGTCATCGGCACTCGAAGCAAAATACCTCGCCAAAACTGCGCAGAAAATGACTTGGCAAATGCGGCCCGGACCCTCCAGCCGAATTCGTTATCCTGGCAAGGGGCCCTATGACATGCGCCTCGGCTACACCAAGCTGCCAGCGTATCTGACTCGTCTCGACAAAGCCGGCTGGCAAATTGACCAACAGGCCAAAATCAGCATCCAGATGGAACGCGTCCACGGTCTTGGCCTGTTTTTGCCGTATCACGAAAAAGACAATGCGGGCCTGAACCTCCTCGACAGCGATGGCACGCTGCTCTACCAAAGCCTACATCCAACACGTACCTATACACGCTTTGAAGACATTCCCGACATATTGGTCAATGCCCTGCTGTATATCGAAAACCGCGAATTGTTGACCGAGCAGTTCCCGACGCGCAATCCGGCAGTGGAGTGGGACCGGCTTGCGCAAGCGCTTCTGGAAAAAGCGATCAGCTTTGTCGACACCAACCGCAATGTGCCGGGCGGCAGCACCCTACCCACGCAGATCGAAAAGTATCGGCATTCCCCCGAAGGCCTGACCAGCAGCATGGGCGACAAGCTCCGCCAGATGGCGACGGCCAGTCTGCGCGCTTACCTCGATGGCACCAATACTTTGCCCATGCGACGCAATACCGTCATGGCCTATCTCAATACCGTGCCGCTGGCAGCAGCGCCAAGGATTGGTGAAGTAAACGGCGTGGGCGATGGCCTGTGGGCCTGGTACGGGCTGGATTTAAACGAGGTCAACCACACCCTTTCTTCCACCAAAAACCCCCACAACGCAGCCTATGCCAGCGCGCTCAAACATGTGCTTTCGCTGATCGTGGCGGAACGTCGTCCCTCGTATTATCTGGCTTCCAATCGCAAGGCACTGGATGCCTTGACTGATGACCACCTCGATCTGTTGGCCGGAGCAAATCTCATTTCACCCGAACTCGCCACGCTCGCCAAAAAGGTCAAGCTGCGCGGGACCGACAAGCGTATTGACCCACCTACCCTGCGCTTTGTCGATCAAAAAGCCACCAACGCGCAGCGCATCCAGGTAGCCGGCTTGCTGGGTGAATCGCGCCTGTACGATCTCGATCGACTGGACCTGCAGGTCAACACCACCATCAACCAGCCTGCGCAAAAAATCGTCAGCCAATATCTGCAGAGCCTGGCCAAGCCCGAGGCTGCCGCAGCGTCAGGCTTGATCGGGCATCGTTTGCTGCAGCCAAACAATCCGCTCGGCGAGGTGATCTACAGCTTCACGCTGTATGAAAAAACGCCGCGTGGTAATTTATTGCGCATCCAGGCCGACAACCTCAATCAGCCGTTCGATATCAATAGCCAGACGCGGCTAGACCTGGGGTCGACGGCCAAGCTGCGCACGCTGGTAACGTATCTGGAAATCATTTCGCGCCTGTATAACGAATATCGCACCTTCAACACCGAAGCGCTCACCCAGAAAGCACAGCCGCAGCGCAATGTGTTGTCGCAATGGGTGGCTGCCACCCTGCTGAGCCAGCCCAAGATTCAACTGGACGCCCTGCTCAACGCCGCGATGGAGCGGCGCTACTCCGCTTCGCCAGAGACCTTCTTCACCGGTGGCGGCCTGCACAACTTCGCCAACTTCGACCCCAAGGACAATAGCCGCTCAATGGATGTGTGGGAGGCGACCCAGAACTCGGTCAACCTCGTCTACATCCGCATCATGCGCGACATCGTGCGCCACTACGCCAGCGCCACGCCGGGTGCAGCCGCACGTATTCTGGACGACGCCAGCAACCCCCTGCGTGAAACCTATCTGATGCGTTTTGTTGATCAGGAAGGGCGCGTTTTCATCAACCGGTTCTACCAGCGCCACAAAAAAAATCCACCTGCGAAAATGGCGGAAGACCTGTATGCCCGCGTGCGGGGCAATCCGCGTCGGTTTACATCGGTGTTCCGCTATCTGGAACCCAGGGCGACCTACGAAGCTTATGTCGACGCCCTGCACAAACAGATTCCAGCCAGTGCCGGACTCAGCCCGAAGACGCTCGAATACCTGTACAAAACGCATGAACTGAATGCGTACGATCTGGCCGATCGCGGCTATGTCACACAGATCCATCCACTTGAACTGTGGGTGGTGAAAAGCCTGCGCGCAGCACCCAAAACCACGCTCAAGATGCTATATGATCAAGGTGCCGATGCGCGCATCGAAGTCTATAACTGGCTGTTCAAGACCAGCCGCAAAAATGCGCAAGACATCCGTATCCAGAGCCTGCTCGAAGTCGAAGCCTTCGACGGCCTGCTGACAGACTGGAAGCGCTTGGGCTACCCGTTTGACAACATCACGCCCTCCTACGCCACCGCCATCGGAAGCTCGGGTGACCGCCCCGCTGCACTGGCCGAGCTGATGAGCATTCTGGTCAACGACGGGGTGCGTGCGCCGATGACCAGCCTTACCGGCCTGCGTTTCGCCGCCAATACCCCCTATGAAACACAGCTGTCGCTCAAGCCGGCAAAGGGCGAACGCCTGCTCCCGGTCGAGGTCGCCCAGACCGTGCGCCGGGCATTATTACGCGTCGTCGAACGCGGGACCGCCGCACGCCTTGCCGGTGCACTCAAGGACGCCGATGGCAAACCCCTCACCATTGGTGGAAAAACGGGGACCGGTGACCACCGTTTCGAGCGCTATGGCAAAGGCGGGCAATTGCTCGAATCGCGCGTAGTCAACCGCACTGCCACGTTCGTGTTCTATCTGGGCGACCGCCACTTCGGCACGCTGACCGCGCTGGTTCCGGGCGAGCAGGCCGGGCAGTTCGGTTTCACCAGCTCGCTCACTGCGCAGATCCTGAAAACCCTGCTGCCACAACTACAACCCCATTTATTCCTGCAGCCGCCTAAACCCGCGACACCGCCTGCAACCGAAACGGTAATCCTGCCGACCCCGGCGCCAGCGGCTCCTGCTCCGGTTGTTCCGCGCGCACCGGCCATAGAAAAACCCGATGGTGCCACCAGCCAGGCTGTACCACCCGCCAAGGAACCGCCCACACGCGGGGGGTTTCCGGAAGATCTCGAGCCCAGCGTGGTGGTTCCGGTCCCCATCAATCCCCCTGTGGCACCCGCTGCCCCTGCAGTCGTGCCCGCTCCCTCCAAAGTACCCACGGCACCGATTACGCCCCAGGTACCCGTTGCACCCGTTGCACCCGCACCGTGAAGCCTAGTGTCGTGAATCAGAAATATCGCAACATGAAACGGCGTCTTTTACCCGACAGCCTGACGGCTTGGGCACACGTTCCGCAT
>JAAFGW010000201.1 GCA_010365175.1 Sulfuriferula multivorans
GTCGCGGCGCCGCTGGAAAACGCGATCAACGGCATCGAGGACATGATGTACATGAGTTCGACCTCGGCTTCGAACGGCGTCCTCGAAATCCAGGTCACGTTCGAGATCGGTTCCGATGTCGACCGTGCGGCGCTCAACGTCAACAACCGGGTCAAGCAGGCCGAGGCCCGCCTGCCGCAGGAAGTGCGTCGCCAGGGCGTGACGGTGGAAAAGGGTTCCTCCGCGTTCCTGAAAGTGCTTGCGTTCATGTCGCCCGACGGCCGTTTCAACGATCTGTACACCAGCAACTACGTCACGCTCAACGTGCTCGATCGCCTCAAGCGCATCCCCGGCACGACCAACGTGCAGATATTCGGCGCCAAGGACTACGCCATGCGCATCTGGCTGAAACCCGACCGGATGGCGCAACTCGGGGTGACGGTCGCCGACCTCAGCCGGGCGATCAGCGAACAGAATACGCAATTCACGCCGGGCAAGATCGGACAGCCGCCGGTCGACAAGGGGCAGCTGCTGGTTTATTCACTGACGACCAAGGGCCGTCTCGTTGATCCCAAGGAATTCGAGAATATCGTCGTACGCGCCAATGGCGACGGATCACTGCTGTACCTGCGCGACGTTGCCCGGGTAGAACTGGGCGCCAAGGATTACGATTTCACCGGGCTCTATAACGGTAAGCCTGCGACGCTGGTCGGCGTATTTTTGCAACCGGGCGCGAATGCGCTGGACGTCGGCGACGAGCTCGACCGCACAGTCAAGGAACTGAAGAAGAGTTTTCCGCAAGGGCTCGACTACGCGGTGCCTTACGACACGACACGCTTCGTCGAGGTTTCTATCCGCGAAGTCGTCAAAACCCTTGGCGAAGCGATCGTTCTGGTCGTGCTGGTGGTGTTCCTGTTTCTGCAAAACTGGCGCGCGACGCTGATTCCGATCCTCGCCGTACCCGTATCGCTGCTGGGCACGTTTATCGGGTTGTTGATGCTCGGCTACTCGATCAATACGCTGACACTGTTCGGCATGGTGTTGTCGATCGGCATCGTCGTCGACGACGCGATCGTAGTGCTCGAAAACGTCGAACGGATTATTCACGAGCAGAACAAGACGCCACGCGAGGCCGCATTGCAGGCGATGCGCGAAGTCAGCGGCCCGGTGATCGCGATCGTGCTGGTGCTGTGCGCAGTGTTCATCCCGATCGCCTTCCTCGGCGGTTTGACTGGCGAACTCTACCGCCAGTTCGCCGTCACCATTTCGATCTCGGTGGTAATTTCCGGCATGGTCGCGCTGACGCTGACCCCGGCTTTATGCGTGGCCTTGCTTACGGGTAAAGCGCAGGAACCCGGGCGTTTTTTCCGCGCATTCAATGCCGGGTTTGCCAGCGTCACCCGACGTTACCTGGGTGGCGTCACATTTCTGATGCGACGCTCGTTCATCGCGCTGGCGATTTATCTGGTGATGATAGCCGCCGCGGTGATCCTGTGGCAGTTCACGCCGGGTAGTCTGGTACCGGACGAAGACCAGGGTTACTACATCAGCGCGGTCTACCTGCCGGACGGTTCGGCGCTGTCACGCACTGAAGCGGTGGTTCGACAGGTCGATGCGATCGCGCGCAAGGACCCGGCGGTCGAGCATGTCGTCGCATTCGCCGGTCTGGATTTTTTGGGTGGGGGGTTTCGAAACAGTGCCGCAACGATTTTCGTGGTTGCACGCCACTGGGACGAGCGCAAGAAAACCGTGCAGCAGATGGTTGGTGAACTCATGGGTTCGACCGCGGGCATACGCGAGGCGCTGGTGCTGGCGTTTGCGCCGCCGCCGATTTTTGGTTTGGGCAACGCGGGTGGATTTGAGTTTTACATCCAGAACAAGGGCGAAGGCGGACCGAAGAAGCTCGCCGAGGTGAGCGATGCCTTTCTCGCCGCAGCGCGCGCAGACAAGCGGCTTGCACAGATACTGACACTATGGCGGCCGCATGTGCCGCAACTGTATGTGGACGTTGATCGCGAGAAGGCCAAGATGCTGGGCGTCAAGATCGATGACGTATTCAACACGCTGTCGGCGACGCTCGGCTCCTATTACGTCAACGACTTCAACAAATACGGACGCACCTGGCAGGTGCTGATGTCGGCTGAGCCGGGCGCACGCAAGACGCCGCAGGATGTGTCAGCGCTGTTTGTGCCCAATCAGACGGGCGACATGGTGCCGATGTCGGCGCTGGCGCGGATCAGCTTTTCGTCCGGCCCGGAGACGCTGGACCGTTACAACAATTATCAGGCGGTCAAGATCATGGGTAGCGCGGTACCGGGTATCAGCTCGGGTCAGGCGCTCGAGATCGTCGATGAAATTGCGAAGAAGGTATTGCCGCCTGATTTTGGCTACGAGTGGACCAGCGCTTCGTTTCAGGAAAAGCGTTCGAGTGGCACCTCGGGTATCGCCCTGGTACTCGCGGTGGTGATGGTGTTCCTCATTCTGTCTGCGTTGTACGAGAAGTGGTCGCTGCCGTTTGCCGTGCTGATGGCATTGCCCTTCGGTACCTTCGGTGCGCTGGCGGCAGTCTGGTTGCGCGGTCTCACCAACGATGTGTATTTTCAGATCGGACTGGTGACGCTATTGGGGCTGGCAGCCAAGAATGCGATCCTGATCGTCGAGTACGCCATGATGAAAAAGCAGGAAGGTTATTCCAGCGTGGCGGCGGCACTCGAAGCGGCCCGCCTGCGGTTCCGCCCGATCCTGATGACCTCGCTCGCCTTCATTCTCGGTGTGTTGCCGCTGGCGATCTCGTCCGGCGCGGGAGCCGGGGCACGACATGCCGTGGGCACGGGCGTGGTGGGAGGGATGCTCGCTGCGACTTTCCTGGCGGTGCTGTTTATTCCGCTGTTCTTCCATTGGGTGTCGGATAAACGCCTGAAAGTGGACCCGGCCGAGATCGACGCGCATCCGCACACGGCGAGCGTGCATGTCCCGTCGCATCACCCGTTGCCGCCGGCATCAGAGCCGCCGCCCTGACGCCGCCATTTGCAGCCAACAAAAAGCCGGGCACATAGCCCGGTTTTTTGTTGGGTTAACGCGGAGTTCAGGCCGGTTCCATATAGTGGAACGGTGCGTTGAATAGTGAACGTTTGCTTAATTCGCCCAGAGTTCATCCAGGTCCTGAATATCCCACTTGGCGGCATCCTCACGGCCAACGATTTTTTCCGTCACACCTGGGTGAGAGAGTTCGATTAATTCTGGCACGATGCGTGTCTGCGATTTGGTCGAAAAAAATACCTTGATACGCGGCGACAACAGTGACTTCTGCGACTGTTCGACCACCACCGCCAGGCGGCCGGAGCTGAGTTTCACCAGCGAACCGACCGGGTAGATCCCGATGCTCTTGATGAAGGCCTGGAACACCTGTTCGTCGAAGTGCCCTTTGACCCATGCGGACATTTTCTGGATGGATTCGGCGGGATCCCAGCCCGTCTTGTAGGGGCGGTTGGAGGTGATTGCATCGTAGACGTCGCATACCGCCCCCATCTTGGCGTAGAGGCTAATCTCGTCGCCAGCCAGCTTGTCAGGGTAGCCGCTGCCGTCAACCTTTTCGTGGTGGTGGAGACAGACGTCGAGCACAATGTCACTGACGCTTTGGCCTTCGATCAGCAGGCGATGTCCCTCGACCGGGTGGCGCTTAATGATGCGGAATTCTTCGTCGGTCAGTTTGCCTGGCTTGTTCAGCACGTCCATCGGCATCAGGGCTTTGCCCAGGTCGTGCAGCAGGCCCGCCATGCCCGCCTCGCGCGTGGCCTGTTCATCCAGACCTAGCTGTTTCGCCAGTGCGACCATGAGTGCGCACACTGCGACGGAGTGCATGTAGGTGTAGTCGTCAGCGGTCTTGAGTCGCGCCAGACTGATAAGTGCACCCGGATTGCGTAACACGGACTGGGTTATTTCCTCGACCAGTTCACCGGCGGCTTCAGCGCTGATGGCATTGCCCATGCGCACTTCCCGGAACATGGAGACAACGGCTTTCTTGCCTTTGTTGCAGATCATGGTAGCGCGCGCGAGTTCTTCGCTCATCAACGTCGGCTTGGGGGCCTTGCCGTGCTGAGCGATCTCGGCTTCCATCAGCACCTCAGTCACTGATTTCTCGGGTACCTTGGTGCGTTTCGGGACATCCAGGCCCTTGGAAATATCTATCCAGACCTCGGTGATGCCGCTTTGGAGGATGCTGCGGATTTCTTCGGGTTGGGTCAGCGTGAACTTGCTGCGCCAGAATGGGTGGTCCATCCAGGAACCGCACAGTTCATGGAGATGCATACCTACTTGCAGGTCTTGTGCATTGATTTTTTTGCGCATGGTCGAAGGTGAGTCGGTATTGTGCGCAGAAGCGGTAGGCTGCTGGGGGAGAGTATCTAATACGGTTTTTTAGCGCCAATCTTGAGTATCGGACACAAAAAAGCCGGGCATGAAGCCCGGCTTGATGTGCGCGCGTGTTGAGCCGACTAATCGGCGATCGCGCTATTTACGCGGCTTTTTCGTGGTGGTAACCGGTCACGATATCCACTTCGGACTTGGAGCCCAGGATCACCGGCACGCGCTGGTGCAGGCCATCAGGGCTCAAGTCGAGAATGCGCTCGCGGCCGGTGGTGGCCGCACCGCCAGCCTGCTCGACGATGAAAGCCATCGGATTGGCTTCATACAGCAGACGCAGTTTGCCGGCCTTGGCGGGATCCTTGGTGTCCTTGGGGTACATGAAGATGCCGCCGCGAGTGAGAATGCGGTGGACTTCGGCGACCATCGATGCGACCCAGCGCATGTTGAAATCCGTGCCACGCGGGCCGGTTTTTCCAGCCAGACATTCGTCGACATAGCGCTGTACCGGTTTTTCCCAGAAACGCATGTTGGAGGCGTTAATAGCGAATTCGCGTGTTTCAGTCGGAATTTTCATGCCTGGGTGGGTCAGCACGAATTCGCCGACGTCACGGTCCAGCGTGAAGCCGTTGGTGCCGTGACCGAAGGTCAGCACCAGCATGGTCGACGAACCATAGATGGCGTAGCCGGCGCACACTTGCTGGGTGCCGGTTTGCAGGAAGTCTTCAGTGGTGGCAGCGCGACCAGCGACCGGTGCTTTCAGGATCGAAAAGATGGTGCCGACGGAGATGTTCACGTCAACGTTGCTGGATCCGTCCAGCGGATCGAACACCAGCAGGTATTTTCCGAGCGGATACTGGTTGGGAATTGGGTAGCAATCGTCCATTTCTTCCGATGCCATGCCAGCCAGGTGGCCGGCCCACTCGTTAGACTGGATCATGATGTCGTTGGTGATGACGTCGAGCTTTTTCTGGGTTTCGCCCTGCACGTTCTCGGAATCGAGCGAGCCCATCACGCCCAGTAATGCGCCTTTGTTCACGACATTGGAAATTGCTTTGCACGCAATCACGACGTCATTCAATAGTGAGGTGAAATCGCCGGTGGCGCCGGCAGTGCGGCGCTGTTCTTCAATGATGAATTGGGTAAGCGTGGTGCCAGTATGCATGGGAAAACTCCGAGAAATCAGTAAATAAGCAAATCAGAATATTATACATGACGGCCGCTCAAAGATGGCCTGAGAGCCTTGTCCAATGACAGATGAGCCTGAGCGGGGTGCTGTCAATCCAGCGTGAGATGAGCCTGAAGGGTCGGTAATTGGGATCATGGAGACATG
>JAAFGW010000202.1 GCA_010365175.1 Sulfuriferula multivorans
GCAGCAGGATGCGGCTGTCGATGCCGGCGAAGGCCATATCGGTATCCGGAAAATGACGGCCGATATCGCCCAGCCCGGCTGCGCCGAGCAGTGCATCGCAGATAGCGTGCAGCAGCACATCGGCGTCGGAATGGCCGGCCAGCCCTAATTCATAGGGGATCTCGACCCCGCCGATGATGAGCTTGCGATTGGCGGCGAAGGCATGGACATCAAAGCCGTGGCCGATGCGCATGTCACTCATGCATGGTGCCCAGAATCAGGCCCGCCAGTTCCATGTCTTGCGGGTACGTGACTTTGAGGTTGCGGCTGTCGGATTCGACCAGCTTGGGTTGCAGGCCGAGTTGTTCGATGGCCGAGGCTTCGTCGGTCATGTCGCTGCCGGCGGCGCGCAGCGCTTTGACGAGCGTACCGTGACGAAACATTTGCGGGGTTTGCGCCTGCCACAAGCCGGCACGCGGCACGGTGGCTTCGGCGCGCGCGCCGGAGGATGTGTCAGCGGCGGCACGCTTGAGCGTGTCGGCCACTGGCACAGCAAGCAGACCGCCGACGGGATCATCGGCGACTTCATCCAGCAGCTTGTCGAGCATTTCGTCGGATAAACACGGGCGCGCGGCATCGTGTACCAGCACCCAGTCATCTGCATCGCAGACTTTGGAGATAGCTTCGAGGCCGTTCAATACGGTTTCGGCGCGTGTCGTCCCGCCGCAGCGCAGCACCTCGATGCGCTCCTCCCAGCCCTGCCACTCGTAGTTATTCCAGCGCTTGTCGGTAGGCGACAGCACGATAAACAGCTTGGTGATGCGCGGCTCGCGGGCCAGCACCATCATCGCGTGCGCGATCATCGGCACCGCGTTGAGCAACATGTACTGCTTTTCAACGCTACCGCCCATGCGTGAACCGCTGCCTGCTGCGGGAATTAATGCGTAAAAACTCATGCGTCGCCTCCAGGCGCTAAAACTTCACGGTTGCCATTGCTTTGCTGGGGCGACACCAGGCCGGCGCGCTCCATGTCTTCGACCATGCGGGCGGCGCGATTGTAGCCAATGCGCAATTGACGCTGCACCGACGAGATCGACGCACGACGCGACTTCAGCACATAGGCCACGGCCTGGTCGTACAGCGGGTCGGCTTCTGCGCTTGCTTCACCGAATTCGCCGCCCTCGCTCCCTTCTTCGGCGGATTCGAGGATGCCTTCGATGTATTCGGGTTCGCCCAGCGACTTCAGATAATCAACGACGCGGTGGACTTCGCTGTCCGACACGAACGCGCCGTGTACGCGTTGCGGCATGCCGGTTCCTGGCGGCAGGTAGAGCATGTCACCCTGCCCCAGCAAGGCCTCGGCGCCCATCTGATCGAGTATGGTGCGCGAGTCGATCTTGGAGGACACCTGGAACGAAATCCGCGTCGGAATGTTGGCCTTGATCAGGCCGGTGATGACGTCAACCGATGGCCGCTGTGTCGCCAGAATCAAATGGATGCCGGCCGCCCGCGCCTTCTGTGCCAGCCGCGCAATCAATTCCTCGACCTTCTTGCCGACCACCATCATCAGGTCGGCGAGTTCGTCGATCATCACCACGATCATCGGCAGGGTGTCCAAAGGCTCGGGATTGTCCGGCGTCAGGCTGAACGGATGCGTCATCGGCGTGCCCGCTTTCCTGGCCTCACGCACTTTCTGGTTGTAGCCGGCCAGATTGCGTACGCCGACGGCTGACAGCAACTTGTAGCGCCGCTCCATTTCGCCCACGCACCAGTTGAGCGCACTGGCGGCCTGACGCATGTCGGTGACCACCGGCGCCAGCAGATGCGGGATGCCTTCGTAGATTGACAGTTCCAGCATCTTGGGGTCAACCATGATCATGCGCACAGCGGACGGGTCCGCCTTGTACACCAGTGACAAGATCATGGCGTTGACGCCGACCGACTTGCCCGAACCGGTGGTACCGGCCACCAGCAGATGCGGCATCTTGCCCAGATCGGCCACCACCGGATTGCCCGCGATGTCCTTGCCCAGGGTGATGGTCAGGGGGCTTACGCTGTCGTGATAGGCCTTGGAGCCGAGAATCTCGGACAGCCGCACCATTTGCCGCTTGGGGTTGGGAATCTCCAGCCCCATGGTGTGTTTGCCGGGAATCGCTTCGACCACGCGGATGCTGACTACGGACAAAGTGCGCGCCAGATCTTTTGACAGATTGACGATCTGGCTGCCTTTGACGCCGACTGCCGGCTCGATCTCGTAGCGGGTGATGACCGGACCCGGCGACGCCGATACGACTTTGACCACAACACCGAATTCGGCCAGCTTGCGTTCGATCATCAGCGACGTGTAGGCCAGCGATTCGGCGCTCGCGGTTTCCACCACTTCGTCCGCCGGGTCAAGCAGATGCAGCGGTGGCAACGGCGAATCAGGCATATCGGAAAACAGCGGTGCCTGCTTTTCAGTGACGGCACGCTGCGATTGCGGGACTTCTTTCACCACCGGCTCGATGCGGATAGGCGGCGACTCGACCATTTTCTTCTTTTCCACCAAGACCTTGGCTTCGCGTTTTTGCTGCGCCACCTCGCCCAGTTTACGGTCGCGATAGGCCTGCCAGCGCTGGATGATTTTCCAGTACGCGCTTTCCACCGTCTCGCCGGTGCGCTCGGCCATGCTCAGCCATGACATGCCGGTAAACAGACTGAAGCCCACCGCCATCAGCAATAGCAGCACCAGTGAACCGCCGGTAAAGCCGAGCAGCGCGCCCGCCGCCGCACCCACACCGGAACCGAGTACACCACCATGGGCATCGGGCAAGCTTACCGCCCAATGCCAGGCACGCAGCCATTCAACACCGGTGCTTGTCAGCAGCAACAGGCTGAACCCACCCAGTCGAACCCAGCGTTGCTGCCGTCCGCTCGCTAGTGGCACTTCGTCGAGATGGCGGAAAGTACGAATAACGTAGGCCACAGCCAACAGCACCCACCACCAGGCCGAGACACCAAACAACATCAGCATCAGGTCCGACAGCCACGCGCCGAAACGCCCGCCGAGGTTATGCAGCGCGCCGCCGTTGCCGGTGGTGCTGAAGCTGGGGTCAGCCGCGTTGTGGGTGATCAGAATCGCGGCGAGCAGGATCGCAGTAAACCCCACCAGCAACGCGCGGGCTTCGCGCAACAAGCGCTGCATGCGGGGCGGTAATGGGGTCGACAAACGGGGAGCGGGACGCGCCATGGGAACTTATCGGATGAAAGTGCTCTGAATTATCGCGGATATTGCATCCGGACGCGAGACGAAAGCCGCGCTAGCAGCCTGTCGGACTTGAAGAATCGTAGCGAAAATTCGGTTGGGTGAGGACAGATTTTGACGTTTTTGCAGGTCAATAGTCGTTCTATTGACCAAAAAAATGGCGAAATATGAACCGCTCAGGCGGATTTGCAGCCGATTTCCTTCAAGTCCGACAGGCTGCTAAACGTAATACCGGGCTGCCAGCAAGGCAATGAGGCCGCCAACATTGGTTAGAATGAGCGGCTTACCCTTTTCACTACCCTGAGACCACACCATGAGCACTGTCCACCACAAACTCATCATTCTCGGTTCCGGCCCCGCAGGTTATTCCGCCGCCGTCTACGCCGCGCGCGCCAACCTCTCTCCGGTCGTAATTACCGGCATGCAGCAAGGCGGACAACTAATGACCACCACCGATGTCGACAATTGGCCCGCAGATGCGGACGGCGTGCAGGGCCCCGCGCTGATGGAGCGCTTTCAGAAACACGCTGAGCGTTTCGAGACCGAAATCATTTTTGATCAGATCAACAGCGTAAAGCTGACCGAAAAGCCGTTCACCCTGGTAGGCGACTCCGCCACCTACACCTGCGATGCGCTGATCATCGCCACCGGCGCCTCGGCCATGTACCTCGGCCTGCCTTCCGAAGAAGCGTTCATGGGCAAAGGCGTGTCGGGCTGCGCCACCTGCGATGGTTTCTTCTACAAGAACCAGGAAGTGGCCGTCATCGGCGGCGGCAACACTGCGGTCGAAGAAGCGCTGTATCTGGCCAACATTGCCAGCCACGTCACCCTGGTGCACCGCCGCGACACCTTCAAGTCCGAGAAAATTCTGGTCGATCACCTCATGGCCAAGGTCAAGGAAGGCAAGATCACGCTCGCCCTCGACCACACCCTGGACGAAGTGCTGGGCGACAAGACGGGCGTCACCGGCATGCGCATCAAGAGCACCAAGGATGACAAGACCCAGGACATCAAGCTGACCGGCGTCTTCATTGCCATCGGCCACAAGCCCAACACCGCCATCTTCGACGGCCAGATTGACCTCGAAGGCGGCTACATCGTCACCAAGGGCGGCAACAAGGGCAACGCCACGGCCACCAATATCGAAGGCGTCTACGCCGCCGGCGACGTGCAAGACCACATCTACCGCCAGGCTGTCACCAGCGCCGGCACCGGCTGTATGGCTGCGCTCGACGCCGAGCGTTACCTGGATGCCCTGGCCAAGCCTGCCAAGTAATCGAGCGCCCTTGATTGAGCGATGAAACGCGGTCGCGGCACAGCATTGGGCGCCGTCTCGCTTGAGGCGCTCGCTCGCTTTCGCCGCACCGTGCTGGCCGAAGCCGCCGCGGGCCAAAGCACCGCTCAACCGCGACCAAACCAACCCCATACGCCCATCGACGGCCCGGCGGCTTTTCGCCTGGCCGTTGCCGACGTGACGCCCCTGCCGCCGCCCAACCGCGCCAACATTCCACGTCAACGTCCAAAAGCCACCGCCCGGCATGCGCGCAATGAACAGCGCATCATGGTCGATGCTTTATCCGACCCGTGGGAAATGGACGACTCGGTTTCAGCCAATGAAGAACTGGCGTTCGTGCGCTCGGGGGTGCCCACCGCCACGCTCAAAAAAATGCGTCGCGGCGGCTGGGTCATACGCGGCGAACTCGACCTCCACGGCCACACAGGCGACGAAGCCAGAATGGCATTGATCAGCTTCCTCAACCGCTGCCATAGTGAAGACCGGCGCTGTGTACGCATTATTCACGGCAAAGGCTATGGTTCAAAAAACCGCCTGCCGGTACTGAAAAACAAGGTTCGCCACTGGCTGATGCAACGCGAAGACGTCCTCGCGTTCTGCCAGGCCAGCATCGCAGATGGCGGCGCTGGCGCCGTCATCGTGCTGCTCAAATCCTCATCCCGTTAATCGAAATAGAAAGGCCCACCATGAGCGACCCCGTCATCCAGGACTTCGAACTCCCTTCCACCAGCGACACCACATTCAAGCTGGCCGATCATCGCGGCCAAAACGTCGTCGTCTATTTCTACCCCAAGGACAACACTTCCGGCTGCACCCTCGAAGGTCAGGAGTTCGGTAATCTGTACGGCGATTTCGCCAAGGCCAACACGATCGTGGTTGGCATCTCGCGCGACAGCATCAAGTCGCATGAAGGGTTCAAGGCCGAGTTTGCGTTTCCGTTCGAACTGTTGGCGGATACCGATGAAAAGGTTTGCGAACTGTTTGGCGTGATGCGGCTGAAGAACATGTATGGCAAGCAGGTGCGTGGGGTTGAGCGCAGCACGTTTGTGTTTGATGTGAATGGAAAATTGGTTAAGAGCTGGCGCGGGTTGAAGGC
>JAAFGW010000203.1 GCA_010365175.1 Sulfuriferula multivorans
TCGCCAGGTTCGGCACCGAGTTCGAACAGTCTGATTGGTGCCTGCTCGGCGCAACGGGTCAGGAACTGCTGCTCAACTGCGGTGAGTATTCCCAATGCGTACCCAACAATAGGCTGTGGCGCTGCGGTTCTGTGTTCAAGAATGGCATCGAGTCCGCGCGCATAGCGCGCCTGTGGATCGGTGCCGTCGTTGTTGAGTGCCTGCCATACGGCTTCGATCAAGGCCGTTTCACGGTCGAGCGTGTCGGTGTGCAGCGCGCGAATCTGCGAGGCGATTTCGCCGCCCAGCCGCGCGGCAGAGAGTTCATCCGCGAGGGTCAGCAGTTCGTTGGCGAGCGCCCAGCGGTCAATTTTGCCGAGCCATTCGATATGGCGCAGCACACCATGCAACCTCGCCAGTCGGCGGGATTGGGGTTCGCTGGGGTCGACGGCCATGCTTTGCGCCCAGCTCTTGAGCGGCGTGATATTGGGCGGAATCAGCACAGGGCGGCCGGCGGTTTGCGCCAGAACCCGCGCAAAATCCTGCCCGGCGCGGTGGTTGGGGACGAGCACCGTCAGCCCGGACAAGTCGGGCAGACGCTCGGCGTGGTGGTCGAGCAGCGCTTGGGCGACGACGTGCGGCAACGAGCGGCCGCCCAGGGTTTCCAAACGGCTTAGCGCTCCAGATACTGAAGTTTGTCTTTGACGCCGGCCCATTCGTCGGCGTCGGGCGGCGCGTCCTTGCGCTCGATAATGACTTTCCAGCCCTTGGTGAGCTCGGCGTTCAACGCGATGAAAGCGCGCTGATCGTCCGGCACGTCGTCTTCGGCATAAATGGCTTCAACCGGGCATTCCGCCACGCACAGCGTGCAATCAATGCACTCTTCGGGGTCGATGACAAGGAAGTTAGGGCCTTCGTGGAAGCAGTCCACCGGACAGACATCGACACAATCGGTGTATTTGCACTTCACACAGGCCTCGGTTACAACATAGGTCATTCGTATTTACCCAGAAGATTGAAGATAATGCCCGGATACTTGTATTGGGCCAATTTGATGTAGGATATCGGCACAATTCTGATTTTTCCAGCTTTACTGTCCGCTGCAAACAACCTGGGCCGCTTCCGGCCACCCCCCATACTTACATAGGAGCTTCACCAATGAGCGAACATGTTCATTACATTTCCGACGATTCCTTCGAACAGGAAGTCCTGCAGGCGGGCGTTCCCGTGCTGGTGGACTATTGGGCGGACTGGTGCGGACCCTGCAAAATGATCTCGCCTATCCTTGATGAAGTCGCCAAGGAATATGCGGGCAAGCTCAAGGTGTGCAAGCTCAACATCGATGAAAACCAGGCGACCCCGCCAAAGTTCGGTATCCGCGGTATCCCCACGCTGATGATTTTCAAAAATGGCAACGTCGAAGCGACTAAAGTCGGCGCCTTGTCCAAATCACAATTGACAGCTTTCGTTGACAGCAATATCTAAGGCCCGGCTTTCACCGGACGACGCGTTGGCCCCCTCGCCTGCCAGCAGTAGTGACGATCCGGCCCCCACCCCTTCAAGTCCGGCTCTTTCAAGCGAGCCCACTCAGGCCCCTCACATGCATCTTTCCGAACTCAAGCAAAAACCCATCACCGAGCTCCTCGAGATTGCCGCTGCCAATGGCATCGACAATGCGAACCGTTTTCGAAAACAGGAACTGATTTTCACCATCCTGAAAACGCTGGCCAAGCGCGGCGAGAGCATTTACGGCGATGGCGTTCTGGAAGTGCTGCCCGATGGATTCGGATTCCTGCGGTCGCCTGAAACCTCGTACCTGGCCAACACCGACGACATCTACGTGTCGCCGTCGCAGATCCGCCGCTTCAACCTGCACACCGGTGACAAGATCGAAGGCGAGATTCGCACCCCGAAGGACGGCGAACGTTATTCGGCGATGACCAAGCTTGACCTGATCAACGGCGAGCCGCCCGAAGCCAGCAAGAACAAGATCCTGTTTGAGAACCTCACCCCGCTGCATCCGGATGAGCCGCTCAAGCTGGAGCGTGATATCAAGGCCGAAGAAAACATCACCAGCCGTGTCATCGACATCGTCGCGCCGATCGGAAAAGGCCAGCGCGGTCTGCTGGTGGCGCCGCCGAAGACGGGCAAAACCGTGATGCTGCAACATATTGCTCACGCGATCAGTTCCAACCATCCTGAGGTTGTGTTGTTCGTACTGCTGATCGACGAGCGTCCGGAAGAAGTGACCGAAATGAGTCGCACTGTGCGCGGTGAAGTGGTCGCCTCCACGTTCGACGAACCTGCCAGCCGCCACGTGCAGGTCGCCGAAATGGTGATCGAGCGCGCCAAGCGCCTGGTCGAGCACAAAAAGGACGTGGTGATTCTGCTTGATTCGATCACCCGTCTGGCGCGTGCCTACAACACCGTGCAGCCCGCCTCCGGCAAGGTGCTCACCGGGGGTGTCGATGCCAATGCGCTGCAAAAGCCCAAACGGTTTTTTGGCGCCGCACGCAACATCGAAGAAGGCGGCAGCCTGACTATCATCGCCACTGCACTGGTCGAAACCGGCAGCCGCATGGACGATGTGATCTACGAAGAATTCAAGGGCACCGGCAACCTCGAAATTCACCTCGACCGCAAGATGGCCGAGAAGCGCCAGTACCCTGCCATCAACGTTAATCGTTCCGGCACCCGTCGTGAAGAGTTGCTCATTCCGCCCGATTTGCTGCAAAAGGTATGGGTGCTGCGCAAGCTGCTTTATCCGATGGACGACATGGAAGCGATGGAGTTTTTGATCGACAAGATTCGCGCGGCCAAGAACAACGCCGACTTCTTCGATTCGATGCGACGCGGTTAATCTCCACCTGCACTACGCGGAATTAAACTAGGTTAGCTTTGTGGCGGCCGCGGGTTATGCCAGCGTCCGCCGGCAAGCAGCAGGTCAGCTTCCTGCGGCCCCCAGGAACCGGGTTCATACGCGTAAACCGGGTCGCGTCGCGTCAGTACGGGCTCCACGACATTCCAGGCGGCTTCCACCGCATCCTGGCGCGCAAACAACATGGCTTCGCCATCCATCGCATCGCCGAGCAGGCGTTCATACGCACTCATTTCATCCGGGTGGTTATTGCATACATAGAGCTCGACCGGCCGACCGACCATGCGGTCGCCTGCATTCTTGGTGCGTGCGCCCAGCGCGATGGACACCGTAGGTGACACCCTCATACGCAGGTAATTGGGGGCCAGCGGGCCCGTTTCGGAAAGTGAGAAGACACGTTGCGGAGGCAGTTGGAATTCGGCACGAATCTCTGTGGTCGTGACAGGAAGTTTCTTCCCCGTGCGAACAATGAACGGCACGCCTGCCCAGCGCCAGGAATCCACAAAGAATCGCGCGGCAGTGAAGGTCTCGGTGTCAGACCCGCGCGCCACCCCTTCTTCGTTGCGGTACCCTTCATATTGTCCGCGCACCAGATCGCCGGGCGCCAGGGGTCGGATGGCTTTGAGCAGTTTGGCCTGCTCGTCCCGGATGGCTTCTGCACTGGTTCCCAGTGGCGGTTCCATCGCCAACAGCGCGAGTACCTGCAGCAGGTGATTTTGCACAACATCGCGGATGGCGCCGACGGAATCGTAAAAGCGTCCGCGGCCTTCTACGCCAAAGTTTTCTGCCATCGTGATTTGAACCTGCCGGATGTGGTTACGGTTCCAGATGGGTTCGAGGAAAGAATTGGCAAACCGAAAATACAGGATGTTCTGTACCGCTTCTTTGCCAAGGTAGTGATCAATGCGGAAAATACTGGATTCCGGCAAGGCTTCATATAGCGTGGCATTGAGTGAACGTGCCGTTTCCAGATCGCGACCAAACGGTTTTTCAACCACCACGCGCGCATTCTCAGTGCAGTTTGCAGCGGCCAGCCCACGCACCACCACAGGAAACATCGAAGGGGGAATGGCAAAGTAGTGCAATGGGCGTTTCCGGCCCGCTAGCGCGCGACGAAGCTCATCAAAGGTCGCAGGGTCCGCGTAATCGCCGTTGATATAGGTCAGCAAACTGGAGAGATTTCGAAACACCGACTCGTCCACCCCGCCCCCAAAGTGTGTAATGCCATCGTGTGCGTGCGACCGCAATTTATCCAGATCCCAATCGGGCGAATAGGCTACACAGACTATGGGTGGCAGCGTGCGACCATGTTTGAGCATGGCGTAGAGTGCAGGAAAAATTTTGCGTCGGGCAAGGTCACCCGTGGCACCGAACAGAACCAGTGCATCTGAAGAGAGGGTGTTGGTCATGACGAAAATCCCGGAAAATTGGCAAGCCTGGGTATCAACGG
This sequence comes from Sulfuriferula multivorans, assembly GCA_010365175.1. Lineage (GTDB taxonomy): Bacteria > Pseudomonadota > Gammaproteobacteria > Burkholderiales > Thiobacillaceae > Thiobacillus. The sequence goes on from JAAFGW010000203.1 coordinate 4,308, forward strand.
GTGTTTACCCCGCAATCTGGAGGACGTGGGCGGTACATTCCCCAATCGATAGCAGGTGGCTTGATTACGCTTGGCGTTTACTTTATACTCCCGCGTTCTCCGAATTATTAAGGAATTGCCATGAAAGCCGGCATTCACCCCAATTACAAAGAAGTAACCGTGACGTGCTCCTGTGGAGATACGTTCAAGACCCGCTCGACCATGAGCAAGGACTCGCTCCATATCGAAGTTTGTTCTTCCTGCCATCCGTTTTATACCGGCAAACAGAAGATTGTCGATACGGCTGGCCGCGTCGAGAAATTCCGTCAGCGTTACGGCATCAAGGCCGCAGCGGAATAAGGGCCGCATTGAATAAAATAAGGGGTTTGCGCGATATGGCGCAATGCAATACAAAGCGGCTTCGGCCGCTTTTTGCATTTTTGCGGCGCTGCAACGGTATCATTTGGGTCATCCCCCTCCCGAGGAAAAGACAGACGTGAATCTCCGAATTTTTCGCCGTACCACTGTGATCGCTCTGGGTGCATTGACGCTTACCCACTGCGCTCAAAATCCGGTCACGGGTAACAAGGATTTTGTGCTGATGTCCGAGCAGCAGGAAATTCAGATGGGCGCGCAAGCGCACCTGGACGTGCTGAAGGAGTATGCCGCGCTGGATAATCCGGCTTTGCAGGCTTATGTTGACGAGGTCGGTCAGCGGCTGGCAAGGCAGAGCCATCGGCCCGACCTGCACTGGCATTTCACTGTGGTTGATAGCCCTGACGTCAATGCCTTCGCCCTGCCGGGTGGGTATGTCTACATCACACGCGGCCTCATGGCCTATCTCAATTCAGAGGCTGAACTGGCCGGCGTAGTGGGCCACGAAATCGGCCATGTGACAGCGCGTCATGGCGTACGGCAGCAGAGTACGTCTACCGCGGCGGGTTTGGGGGCGGTGCTGGGGTCGATTCTGGTACCGGGCCTGGGCAACCAGGCTGGCGCGACGCTGCTGCAAACGCTGGCGCAGTCCTGGACCGCGGGCTATGGCCGCGAGCACGAATTGGAATCGGATCGGCTGGGCGCACAGTATCTCGCCAAAAGCGGATACAACCCGCAGGCAATGATCGAGGTCATTAGCGTGCTGAAAAATCAGGAGTTGTTTGCAGCGGAGCAGGCCAAGCACGACGGCAAAAAGCCGAGCACTTATCACGGCACCTTCGACACCCACCCCAGTAACGATGCCCGTCTCAAGCAAGTGGTGAGCGAGGCTAACAAGTATACCGTGGCCAATCCCCG
>JAAFGW010000204.1 GCA_010365175.1 Sulfuriferula multivorans
CCGCAATGCCCACCACCACGATGAACACCAGTAGTTCGATGATGCTGAGGCCGTGTTGTCTAGTCATGGACATAGCCTGTCTCGCGTTCTACCCACACGTGATACGCCCCCACGCCATTCACCGGAATATCCAGCGGCGCAGCCAGGCCCGGCGTGCGGCCGCTTGCATCAAACTGCAGCGAGGTGGTGATGCCAATCGTGAGGCCATTCGGTGCCGTGACCGTGTAGGGCTTTTCGCCGCCCGGCCCCGGCGCCTCGCTGGCGGCCGGGCACGGTGTGGTGGCCACGTAGCACAATGTGGCATCGGTGGCGGTCAGCAGCACAAAAACATCCGTGCGCTGGGAAATGGCAAGCTTCTGCGCAAAGCGCACCGTCGATGCCAACTCGTCGGTAAACCCGCGCGCATCAAAGTTGCTGCGGCCCACCAAACGCGGAATGGCCACCGCGGCCATAATGCCCGCGATGACCATCACCAGGATCAGTTCCACCATGGTAAAACCGCCGCAAAAGCGGCGGTTTTTAATAAGGCTTGATTCGGCCATTGTGCAGAATTAGCACCCAGCAGTGTTACCGGTGGCACTCGCGGGTGCAGTCGCACCAATCTGTGGTGCAGCATTAGCCACCGCCGCTGTATAGCGGAAGAAGCATGTTGCTGGGTTTGTGCCACCCATTACGCGAATATCAACCGGTCCTGCCCCGTTGGTTTGAAAGCCGTCAGCAGCAAGTTGAGCAACCGTGGGGTTCATCACAGAGGTCAATCCACTGGCATTAACAATACCTGCCACCGTTGCCGCCGGGTAACCGTTAACCATGTTAATGACACCATTCTCAGTACATAGTGTTCCAGTAGCACCGATAGCGTTGCTTGCAAAACCACCACCGCCTGGGCAGGTGAGCGTATCAGCAATACCGCCACGAGCCAGCGCTGTACCATGAATCAGGCCTGCAGCAGCCTGCACCGCGCCGCGTGCCGCATTCAGCTTGGCAATCCGCGCATCACGCTGGATATTGGTAAAACGCGGCAGGGCCACCGCAGACAGAATACCGAGGATCACAATGACGACGATCAACTCGATCATGGTAAAGCCGTGTTGTTTGGTTTTCATTTCGTTCTCTCACTTATTGGAATGAAGTTTGCCTACTCGTGCTGCCCTGTTTGGGCAACCTACGAACTGTATTTCGGCAAAATTCAGACCAACTTAAGTGCCAAACCGGATTTACCGCAAAAAAACAAGGGACTAAATGCCTTACTTGATGGCGTGCTTGCCCAGATCCCACATCGGCAGAAACACGCCAAGCGCGAGTACCAGGACGATGCCTCCCATGGCGACGATGATGAGCGGCTCGATACGGGCGGAGAGGGTCTTGATCTCGTAGTCAACCTCGCGCTCGTACATGTCGGCGACCTCTTGCATGAGTTCGTCGATGCTGCCGGTTTCTTCGCCCACGGCGATCATTTGCAGCACCACCGGGTTGAATACGGCGGCGGTCTGGGCGGTGCGGAGCACCGATTCGCCGCGCTCGATGCCGTTGCGCATGCCTTCGACGCGCGAGGCCACCCATGCGTTATCGGTGACTTCGGCCACCACCGACAACGCCTGCGCGGCAGGAATGCCACTTTTGAGCGACAGCGACAGCGTGCGGGCAAACCGGGCCAGCGTACTTTTCAGCACGATGGAGCCGGTGATCGGCATCTTCATCTTGAAGCGATCCCAAACCAGGCGCCCGCTTTCGGAAGCCTTCCACAGGCGAAATCCGATGACCGACAAAAACCCGACCGCCAGAATGTACCAGCCATAGGTAAGGGTCAGGCGCGAGCTTTCGATCAGGATTTTCGTCATCAGCGGCAACTCGGCGCCCATGCCCGCATACACCTTGGCAAACGCCGGGATCACAAACACGTTGATGATAGCCACGGCAACCACCATGGCGATCAGCACAAAGCTCGGGTAGCGCAAGGCTTCCTTGATACGCGCGCGCGTTTCGCGCTCGAATTCCAGATGGTTGAACATCTGCAGGAAGATTTCGTCGAGCCGGCCGGTGGCTTCGCCCACGCGCACCATGGCGACATAAAACGGCGAAAACGCCTTGGGATGCTGGCGCATGGCGGTTGATAAATCCCGCCCGGCCTCGAGCGACTCTTTCAGCGATCGGATGACGTGCGCAAACGCCGCATTAGATGTCGATTCGATCAGACCGCCAAGCGAACGCAAAATGGGCACACCGGAACGCATCAGCGTGTAAAGCTGGCGCGAGAAAAGCTGGACGTCGATGGGTTTGACGGTCGGTGCGAACAGCGTCAGGTCTCCACTTTTGGCATCGCGCCGTTCGGCCAGGCCGGTTTCACGAATATCGAGTGGCGAAATTTTGCTTTTCAGCAGGCTGCTGGCGCAGTCGGCTGCACTCTCTGCCTCCAGAATGCCCTGGGTTTTCTCGCCACTGGCCGTGCGGCCGCTATAAGCAAATCGTGGCATCAGCTGGTCTCATCCTGTGCGCTGACCCGCATTACCTCAGCCAGCGAGGTGATGCCCGACCGCGCCAGCGCGATCGCCTGGTCGCGCAGGGTCCGACCCACCAGGGATGCGCGGGCGGCCTGAACAAACTTGGCCGGCTCATTCTGGGCCAGGCTTTCCGCCAGCTCAGAATCAATTTCGAGCAATTCGTGGATGGCCCGTCGCCCCGAAAAACCCGTTCCCAAGCAGCGGTCACACCCTTTACCCGCGACGTAGTTGGCATCCTCGCGCGCGGCAGCATTGGCACGACTGAGCCAGACGTTTTCCTGTGGGGTGAGCGTATGCGGCGCCTTGCACTGCGTACACACCTTGCGCATCAGCCGCTGCGCCAGCACCCCCTGAACCGAGGTGGCCACCATAAAGGCCGGCACGCCCATGTCGAGCAAACGAACCGGGGTAGAGGCAGCATCGTTGGTGTGCAGGGTAGATAACACCAAGTGACCGGTCATGGCGGCCCGAAGCGCGATTTGCGCGGTATCCGGGTCACGCATTTCGCCCACCAGAATCACATCCGGGTCCTGGCGCAACATGGCGCGCAATACGCGAGAGAAGGTGAGATCGATTTTTTCGTTGGCCTGCACCTGATTCACCCCAGCCAGGCGATATTCCACCGGGTCTTCGACGGTGATGATCTTGGTGCCGGGATCGTTGAGCTCGTGCAGCGCGGCATAGAGCGTGGTGGTTTTGCCGCTACCGGTTGGGCCGGTGACCAGCACCAGGCCATTGGGGCGGTGCAAGATGTTGCGGAATTGCTCGAGCGTGTCGGACGCCATGCCCAGGCTGTCGAGGGTATGGGGACTCTCGCCTTGGCTCAGCAAGCGCATGACCACCGATTCGCCGTATTGCGTGGGCATGGTGGACAAGCGCACATCCAGGGTGCGGCCTTTCACTTTGATCGCAAAGCGACCATCCTGCGGCAGGCGCTTTTCGGAAATATCCAGCCCCGACACGATTTTGAGTCGCAGTGCCAGCGCAGGCGCAATTTTGAGGTCGGCCTGGGTTTGCGGGTGCAAGATGCCATCGATGCGGAAGCGAATGGCCAGTTTCTTTTCCTGCGGCTCGATGTGCATATCGGACGCATTCACCTGTAACGCATCCTCGAACAGGGTTTGCAGCAAGCGCACCACGGGGGCGTCGGACTGCCCTTCCCCCAGCGCCTCGAGGCCAATGATGCTGGCCTCGCCATCACCCATGTCGCGCGCGAGTTCTTCGGTGAGCCCCGAAATATCTTCGGTGCGGCGGTAGAGCCTATCGATGGCTTCCAACAGGTCGCCTTCCGATACCACGGCCAGCTGGATTTCCTCATTCAAATGGCGGGCGATTTCATCGTAGGCAGACAGGTCCGTCGGATCGGCCATACCCACAAATATATCGCCATCCTTGCGCGCGAGCGGAATGGCCCGGAAACGCCGTGCCTGGGTTTCTGGCAACAGTTGCAGCACCGCCGACTCGGGGTTGAATTTGCGCAGATCTACAAAAGGCAGCGCCAGTTGCCGCGCCAGCGCCTGGGCAATGTCGTTTTCACCCGCCATGCCACTTTCGACCACCACACGTCCCAGCCGCCGTCCGCTTTTCTTCTGCATGGCCAGCGCGATTTCGAGGTCAGCGCTGGAAATGACTTTTTGCTCAACCAACAAATCACCCAGACGGATTTTCTGCGGGACGGGACGCTGGTTCGAGGGGGGCGGGGTGGTCTCTGACATAGTTTTCTCGGGTCAATTCGAAGCGATGTGAACGATCTGTTTTCGATCTATTACACGGTCATTTTGACTGCTGTTCGATCATCTCACCCGGCTGGCTGCCCGGACGAAGCTTGCCCTGGTAAATAAAACCTGCGCCGTAGCGACGGCGACCATCCGGCGCAGTAATCAGTTCGTTTTCGCTCCAGATCCAGACATGGCCATCGCGAGTATCGAGGATAAACGCGCGTCCGCCGCCCTTGCCCCCATCAGCACCGGCCAGCGGCAAGGCCTGATAACGCTCTCCATCAGCCAACGCACTACCTGACAGTGCAAGCAACCCCAACAGCATCCATCCTGTTCGCATCATGCTTCCTTTCAGCTTGAGTTGCTTGTGCCCTATAGGGTAAAAAGCGCAGCCACGGCAGCTGCATCCAGCACATATACATGGTTGCAAATATCATCGTGCACTCTAATTTCACCCTGGTCCGCAATGATGGCATCACATTCTGTCTTGCCGACGCTGCGCAACATGGCCTGAATCTTGTCCATATCATAGGGGCAGTGATAGCTGACCGGGCGTGGATCGTAAACGCGTACATCTTCTTCGGCAAACAAGCGATCAATCAGTTTAATCGAACCCAGCTCAAGCAATTCGTCTGCCCGCACCGTGTCCGCCAGCACCTGCACCCGGTTCCAGCCATCGGCATCGCGCAGGGTGGCACCCGGCAGCGCCTGCAGGAACAGGCCCGCCGCCGTTTCTTGATTAGCCGCCAGCCACAGCCGGGTAGGCGCTTGTTCCGACTGCGCGAGATAATGCTCGAATACGGCTGCAACAGTCTCTCCCTGAAGCGGCACGTGGCTTTGGTAAGGCTGGCTCATGCCGGCCTGGTCCAGCGTCAGGGTTAACGAGCCTTCCCCCAGCAAAGTCGGCAAATTGCCCGCCGGCACCTCAGCAGTTGCGCGCGCCATACCGCGCAGTCGCAATTGCTCATCACAATCCATTATCAGCAGCGACACGTCACCATTGCCACGCATCTGAAAGGTGAGCCGCCCGGTTTGCTTGAGATTGCCCGAGATCAGCGTTGTGACCGCGGCCAGTTGCCCCAACAGGCCGAGAACCGGCTCGGCATAATCGCGTCCCGCTGTCATTTCCCGCCAGGCAGGCCCCAACTGCACCCAGGCCCCGCGAATATCGAGCTGCTCGAACAAAAAACTGCGCACCCGGTTGGGGTGCGGATCGGTTGAATTCATGGGTTCCGATTTCAATGTGTCTGGCGTGTTCAAGGGCACCTCTAAAAATTCAGAGTTCGCCCAAATGCAAGGCGCGGAAAAAATTTCGCAGCGCCGCATATGATTGATATGTTAGCAAGCCCG
>JAAFGW010000205.1 GCA_010365175.1 Sulfuriferula multivorans
ACTGGCTTGGCAATCGCCGGCTGATGCAGGACAACGCCGTCGAGATCGCCGCGCTGGAAACTCAGGCCGACACCCTCGAAGCCGAAGGCCGCACCGTGTCGTGGCTGGCCCGCGCCGGCGACCACCATGCACTCGGCCTGCTGGCATTTGGCGATGCGGTGAAACCAAGTGCAATCGCTGGCATTGCCACACTCAGGAAACTCGGCATCAACACCGTGATGTTGACGGGGGATAACCAGGGTGCCGCGCGCGTCGCCGCCGCCCAACTCGGCATCGACACCGTGATCGCCGAAGTACTACCAGCAGACAAGTCCAAAGAGGTCAGTCGGCTCAAGGCTGAAGGTCAGACCGTAGCGATGGTCGGCGACGGCATCAACGATGCGCCTGCGCTGGCTGCAGCCGACGTGGGTATTGCCATGTCCAGCGGCACCGATGTTGCCATGCACACCGCCGGCGTCACGCTGATGCGCGGCGATCCGGCACTGGTGGCCGACGCGATCGACATTTCAAAACGCACCTACGCCAAGATTCGGCAAAACCTGTTCTGGGCGTTTATCTACAACATGGTGGGGATTCCGCTGGCCGCAGCGGGGCTATTGAATCCGGTGATTGCCGGTGCGGCGATGGCGTTTTCCAGCGTCAGCGTGGTGAGTAATGCCTTGCTGTTACGACGCTGGAAACCGACGAAAGGTGAAAAATGAATATCGGTGAAGTCGCCCATTCCAGCGGCGTGTCAGCCAAGATGATCCGCCACTACGAAAGCATCGGTCTCATCCGCGAAACCAGCCGCACCCTGGCGGGCTATAGGCAGTATCAGTCGCGCGATGTGCATTTGCTGCGCTTTGTCCGGCGTGCCCGCGACCTTGGATTTTCACTTGAACAGATACGAAAATTGCTTTCATTGTGGGACGACCCCAAACGTGCAAGTGCAGACGTCAAACGGCTCGCGCAAACCCACATCGCCGAACTCGATGCCCGCATCGTGGCACTGACCGACATGCGTGACACGCTAGTCGCTTTATCGAAAGGCTGCCACGGCGACCACCGCCCCGACTGTCCCATCCTGCACGGGCTGGCCGAAAGCTGATTCAGGCACAATCAGCAACAGCTGTTCTGACTCGAAAAGTCGTAAATAGCAGTTTCGCCCAATCTGGCCATGTCAAATGCCCTTATCGGAGGGGAACGGTCAATGATATGGAAAGAAGCTACTTCCGCCGCTCCGCCTAAAAAAATGAACGTTTATGGAAGAAAAATGGGTTTATGAAAAAGGTAGCTGTGTTTGGTAAGCCAGGAGGTGGGAAATCAACGTTAAGTAAAAAACTATCGGTTTCTACGGGCATTAAGTTATGCCCTTTAGACTTGGTCGAATACCAACAAAACGGTGAAAAAGTGCCGAAAGAAGTGTACTTGGAAGCTCATGAAGCGTTAATCAATTCTGAAAACTGGATCATAGATGGACTTGGCACTTTGGATTCATTTTGGTCTCGTGTTGATGCAGCGGACACTCTCATATACGTCGATTTAGCTTATCGTGTTCATTATTGGTGGGTTACCAAAAGGCTATTAATCAGCTTGCTTGTCAAACCAGAAGGTTGGCCTGAGGGTAGCTCGGTTTTAAAAGGCACATTGGCAAGCTGGAAATGCCTACGTTTGTCCCCACATTTCTGGACACCCGAATTTTTCGAAAAACTGCAGCAACGTGCCAAAAACAAGCGCGTTTATCGTATAACCTCAGTTAAAGAGTTAAATAGTTTTGTTGAAAACAACGGTAGGAAACAGGGGCATATAACAAGAGGCTCCAGTCGGACAAATTTGAGCGACTGATCCAGAAAAATTCTTACGACTATTTTGAGTTGTCTACGACTTTACCTGTCGAGAACAACAGCCCCACTCGCCACGCAGAGCGTTAGCGCGTGCGCCCCGCCCAGTTGAATGTCATTTCAATCAGCATCAGCGAACGCACCGGATGCCCGTCCTTGAGCGCTGGCGAAAAGCGTGCCTCGCGGAATGCCTCAACCGTCATTTTCTCAAACACATCCGGCGGCGTTGCCTTGACGACTTCCACGTCCATCACACTTCCATCGGCTTCGAGCTTGAGTTGCACGATCACCTTGCCCGACAACTTCAAGCTGTCAGCTTCCTGTGGGTAGCTGGGTGCGATATCGGCCAGTGCCTGAGGATGCACATCGACATCGCGCGCGCTGTAAAACGTCAGATCTACTGCGCTGGTAATCGCCAGGGCTGGCGCTGCCGGCTCGGCGTCGGGCTCAACAGCAACGGCTTTAGCGGGTGGCGCTTCGGTCGGCACCGTTGCCTGCGGAACGGCTTGCGGTGTTTCGATTGGCAGCGCCTCAGCTTGATCGCTGGGCACCAGCACAGGTTGCGTCTCGGCCGACGCAACTGTGGATGGAGTGATGGATACCTTGTGCGGTGTCGAGACCAGCCTCGCTTCGATGACCGGAGCATTCGAAACCACCGCGCCGGGGGGCGCAACCTGAACCAACGCGATCACCGCCACGTGCAAACCCAGCGAAATCCATATTGCGGCCAGCGGACGTTGAACCCGGGCTGGAATCGAGGGTTCTTCGAGCGAAGACGTCATTGGCGCAAGAACCCACCCAATAACACACCCCAAACTCGGCTATTTGTCTTGATCAGCATACTTACTGGTGCAGATGGACAGGGATTGAAGTACTTTTTGACCGGCAGGGAAACCCATGACGCTGAATTAGAATAAGCGATACAAGCGCACTCGGAGAAGATCATGAAAAGACTCATCATTGCGAGCGCGATCTTAGCATCAGCGTGGTCATACGCCGCCGCCAAGGGGATCGAGCTGACCAAAGGCATGATCAAGGCCACCGACGGATCGGATGTGCCTATCGAGATTGCAACCCCCGCAGGCAAAGGCCCCTTCCCGCCGGTATTGTTCATCCACGCCAAGCGCGGTTATGAGGGTGACGAGCGAGCCCATGTGCGCGAACTCGCCGAACAAGGCTTCCTCGTCGTGGCCCCCGATTGGCAAAGCGGCCGCTTTATCGAGCGCTGGCCCTCCGCGCACAATCCCGAAACCGAAATGGACGTTGAAGCCGGGCTGGATTATCTGAAATCGTTGCCCAATGCCTGTAAGCAACCGGTTGGCATCGTTGGTCTGTCGCGCGGCCCGTATTATGCGATCCGGCTGGCTGCCAAGCGCGGCCCGGATATCGCCGCCATCGTCAGCTACTACGGTCACATGCAAAACCCCAATGCGCCAGAGCCGGATCAACTATTCCGCATTGCCCCTGAAATTATGCAAATCACCACACCAATGCTCTTTCTCATTGGCGATGATGACTACGAACTGCGTCGCATGAACGGCGGCCGCGCGTTTTATGCACTATGGGAGCGCGGCGTACCCGTGGAATGGCAGGAATACCCCATGGCGCGCCGCGCCTTTGACTTCCGCCCTGACCAGACGCCCGAGGAAAAAATTGCCGCCAAACATGCGCGTGAGCGGTCGAAAAACTGGCTGATCAAGTGGATGCAGCTGACGCCCACCCTGCAGTGCGCGCCTGTAAAGAATTAAATGCTGAAGGCAGGGTGATCCCTGCGCGCATTCACTTAACTCATCCAGCCCCATTTCTTGAAGATGCGCGCGCCTTCAGGTGAAAACAGGAAGTCAACAAACTGCTGGGCAGCGGGGTTGGTTTTGCCCTGTGTCGTCACCACCACATTGGAGTCACGATAAATGGCGTAATCCGATTCGATCTTGACGACGTCGGCCAGGTCGGGATTGGAAACTTCCCAGATATTCCAGATCAGCCAGGCATCAATACTCGAATCATCAATCCATTTTTGACGCGCCTCGGCACTGTTTTTCGCGTAGCCCACGATGTTCTTGCGTATCGCCCTGACCGTCTTGATATCGCCTTTGCGACCTGCCATGTCTTCCCATGCGCCGGTCTGACCTGCACCATTGACGACCAGAATATTCACGCCAGGCTTGAGGAGATGTCGAACACCCGCTATCTTTTTAGGGTTACCAGGGCGAACCAGAATCGAATAGGGCCGCAAGTACATGGGCTGAACTTCGGATTCCTGTATGCGGCCGTCCATGGCCGTCACGAAATCGGTCATCATGGTTTCTGACCCCCCGTAAACGACATCGGCATCTGCCTTGGCCTGATCGATCCATTTTGGCGTGGGTCCGGCCGTCACCGTAACCTTCGTGCCGGTTTTCTGCTCGAACGCAGCGGCCGCTTCCTTCATCGCCGGCGCGGGTCCGCCCGGTCCATACACATTGAGCGCGGTGCCCGCATGGGCCGCGCCCATCATCCCAACCAGGCCGATCAGCGCGGCCCCCACCAGACGAATACGCTTCAGCATCATTGACTCCCACACATTGTGAAGCCTGATTGACTGGTCGCCCGGCGAATGGTTCATGGCCCATCAGCAGTAATGAGTACGGGCTGCACGCTCGCGAATACGCTTGCCTGGCAAGCGTGTCAGATTATTCTGTCGACACCGTAGGCGCATTCCTTTTAGCAGTCAGCCGCCTCCCCGAACTGGAACTCGCTCCCGTGGCACCCCCCCTGAATGTTCAGATGCGAAGTCAGTAACCAACCGTGCTCCGCCTGTTAATTCCAACTTTTTAACTTTTTGAGGATGATGTTATGGATACATTGATGATCGGACTGTTTCAGGAACATGCCGAAGCCGAATTGGCCATCACCCAGCTTATGCACGCGGGGTTTTCACGCGAAGCGATGAGTGTGTTTTATGTCAATCCGCAAGGCCAGCATGCGCTGCATCCTATTGGCGGTGACGAGGACGAATCGCCCGGCACCCACGAAGCCAGTTCCGGCGCTGCGACGGGGGCGTTGAAAGGCGGTGGGACTGGCGCACTGCTCGGTGCACTAACGCTTCCTCTGCTGGGGCCCGCCGGTGCCGTGCTCGGCGCTGCCGTCGGTGCATACGGAGGCGCCTTGGTAGGTGCGCTGAACAAAATGGAGGAACCCGAAGCCGCAGTTGCCGAAACCGCCGTAGCGGAAAATTCCGCAGTCGCCAACGTATCACGAGGGGCGGGTATCCTGTTGGCTGTTGCGGTAGCGACACCGGCGAAGCGGGAAGAAGCGCTTGAGATTTTGCGTGAGCACGCCCAAGAAATTGAAGAAGCTACGGGCGAATTGCGGAACGGTGACTGGATCGATTTCGACCCGCTCAGACCAAAAAAACTCATTTTCTGAGTCCGGAATTTGGTCCACCGGATTGTGTTGGGTATTTCATTGGGACTAACTGCCGATTACGCTCTGCTCACTCCTCTCGCTACATCACCTGAATGCGCCCCATGATTGCTCTCTCGTCTCCCGGATGCACCACAATGGTTCGGGAGAAAAGCGAGTCTACAGGGTGCAGCGACAGGTAAATAGCTGATTAATAAGAAACTCGTCATCTGGCACAGCACGTGCTTTATCCCTATTGAGTCCTTACCGCGAGGCCAAGGAGTCCTACCCCTTCAGGGCAGACCGTGAATATTGATGCCAAGTGCATCAATATTCATGCTCAGGCAG
>JAAFGW010000206.1 GCA_010365175.1 Sulfuriferula multivorans
CAGTGTTTCAGGTTTGTGGTTCATGTGTCTGCTCCTTGGGCGGAAACCGCCAGTTTGTCAAAAAGCAGTTACACAGTTCAATTTACAGACTCGCGATTGGCCGAAAATGACCCGGTCGGAGGTCGTGATAAGAATCACTGGTTAGATCGGGTACCAATAAGATAATCGGCTCCTTCTAACAGATAAACGGCGCATTCGGTTCACATTTTGTTTGGTGGTTTATAACAGCTTGAATAAGGCGGTTTGGGCGACATAAAATACGTAAAAACAAAGATATATGTTTTCATTACCAAGGTTTTTCTGGTGATAAATAAGCCTTATTCCATACCCTGATTTAAATAGGATGCAAATATATAGCAAATAACTTAAAAAGAAGCGATTTTTTAGCAAAAGTGGCAATCCTGAGTCATAACTCAATTTTCTGTCAATACTGCCGTAATTGTAGGACCACCTACTTGAAAATTGATAAATCAGGAGACCCATATGAAATGGCATAGCTGTATGGCAGGCCTTGTATTGGCATTTACCTTACCCAGTTTTTCTTTAGCGGCTGAACCCACTCTAAGTATTGGAATCTTCCCGGGAACGGGTACCGCCGACATGTTGCGTGCCGATTTTCGGCCCATGGCAACCCCTTTTGCGGAGGAATTGGCCAAAGCGGTAGGCAGGAAAGTCCAGCTGACGATGTATCGCAGCTTGAAAAGCACCAACCGTTCAATGGTCAAAGGCCGTAAAGATTTATATTTTGCGCCGCCGACGGTTGCAGTTGCCGCGTTCAATAAAGGCTATAGCCCGATTGCTCGGGTCGAGGACTTTATCAAGGTCGTGCTGGTGCGTCGCAAGGGGGCGACCGTGACCACGGTTGCGCTGACCGAAAAACAATCGGTGCCGGATGTGCTCGGGCGTTTCGTCATCAAGCAGAATAACGAAAAAGTGAGGGTCATAAACTTGAAAACCCAGGAGGACGTGATCCTGGCCATGAAACGTAATTACGCACAAGCGGGCGGCTTGGGCGGCAAGAAAGCCAAGGCATTGCTGGAGGCGTCGGACGACTACGAGGTCTGGTATCCCTTGCCACAATCCCCTGGCTTTACGCTGGTAGCCAGCAACCAATTGAGCGAGAGTGATAGAAGCAAGCTTGAGCAGGCCATTACATCAATGGACCCGAAAGTGGTTGAAAAAATGCAAAAAGCATTCGTCAGCAAACTGGGCACCTTTATCGCCGACAAGGATGCCGAGTTCAAGATACTCCATCAGGCCATGGACGAAGCGGGCTATCTCAAAGGGCAATAGGATGCTCGGGCAGGCAGAGCGTTGGCGGGGTTGACGAAAACTCTTCGACACCTCGTTCCAGGATAAGGAGGTACAAAAAGGGCAGCCCGATGGTTGCCTTTTTAATTTGGGCAACTGCGCCCAGGCTTTATACTTGGCGCGCATATTGCTCTCTCTTGTGTTGATGCTATTCACTCTCCAGACAGATACAAATGAATATTAGGCTAGATATTCTGATTCTCGCAGCCGGCAAAGGCACGCGCATGCGCTCCGATCTACCGAAGGTGTTGCATCGGCTCGCCGGAAAAACCCTGCTGGGACACGTTATAGATAATGCGCACGCGCTCGGTGCGGCGCAAACCTGTGTGGTGTATGGGTTTGGTGGCGAAGCGGTACCGTTGGCGATGGCAGATGACACGCTGACGTTTGTGCTGCAGGCTGAGCAACACGGCACCGGTCATGCCGTGAAGCAGGCACTTCCCCATCTGGCGGATGACAGCGTGACGTTGGTGCTGTATGGCGATGTGCCGTTGACGCATACAGCTACCTTGCAGCCGCTGGTGGAAGCTGCGCAGGCCGGCAAGCTGGGGCTGCTGACGGTGAATCTGGAACACCCTGACGGCTATGGCCGCATCGTGCGTGAACATGGCAAGGTCATGCGTATCGTCGAGCACAAGGACGCGTCCCCCACCGAGCGTGCGATTCAAGAGGTCAACACCGGCATACTCTCAGTGGCAACCCGTCATCTTAAAAACTGGATCGCCGAGCTGAAAAACGACAATGCGCAGGGTGAGTATTACCTGACCGACATCATCGCGCTGGCGGTGCGCGACGGCGTTGCGATCGATACGCACCAGCCATCATTCGAATGGGAAGTGCTGGGAGTAAACAGCAAGGTCCAACTCTCCGGGCTCGAACGCATACATCAGAACGAAATTGCAATGGCGTTGCTCAATGACGGCGTGACCTTGATGGATCCTGCGCGAATTGACGTGCGCGGCGCGCTGAAATGTGGGCGCGATGTAGTAATTGACGTCAACTGCGTATTCGAGGGCCAAGTGTATTTGGGCGATGGCGTGCAAGTGGGCGCTAACTGCGTGCTTCGCAATGCGGAGGTGGCGGCCGGCACCCGCATCGATGCCTTTACGCTGATCGACGATGCAACAATCGGCGAAGCCAACCGGCTGGGGCCGTTTTCGCGTATCCGTCCGGGCACCACGCTGGCGCGCGACGTGCACGTCGGCAATTTCGTTGAAATTAAAAACAGCCAGATCGACGATGGCTCCAAAATCAATCATTTGTCCTACGTGGGTGACACCACCATGGGTAAAAGAGTCAATATTGGCGCTGGCACCATTACGTGCAATTACGACGGCGCGAATAAGTACCGTACGGTGATTGAGGATGAAGTATTCATTGGCTCTGACACGCAGCTGATCGCTCCGGTTACGGTGAGAAAAGGTGCGACATTGGGCGCCGGCACCACGTTGACCAAAGACGCCCCCGCCGGCGAGTTGACGTTATCGCGGGCCAAACAAATGACGCTCAGTGGTTGGCAGCGCCCAATCAAACCCAAAAAGGAACTCTAATCATGTGCGGTATTGTCGGCGCAGTAGCGCAACGTAACGTCGTCCCCATTCTGCTCGAAGGCCTGCGCCGCCTGGAATACCGCGGCTACGATTCGGCCGGACTGGTGATTATCAATGGCGGCCTGCAGCGGGTACGCAGTATCGGCCGTGTCGCATCATTGACTGCTGACTGTGCGGCGCAGCAGGTCCATGGCCATATTGGTATTGCACACACGCGCTGGGCCACGCATGGCGCGCCTACGGAATTCAATGCGCATCCGCACGTCAGTGGTGGGCTGGCTGTGGTGCATAACGGCATCATTGAAAATCACGAAGAGTTGCGCTCACGGCTCAAGGCCGCCGGATTTTCCTTTACGTCGGAAACCGATACCGAAGTGATCGCCCACCTGATTGAGCTGTATTACCGGCAGTCAAAAGACCTGCTCGAAGCTACGCGCAAGGCCGCTGCCGAACTGGAAGGCGCTTACGCGATCGGTGTGGTGAGTGAGGACTCACCTAATCGATTGGTGTGTGCCCGCAGAGGAAGCCCCTTGTTGATCGGGCTGGGGATTGAAGAGAATTTCATTGCCTCGGATGTCTCGGCACTGCTGCCTGTAACGCAGCGAGTGATGTATCTGGAAGAAGGCGATGTGGCGGATATCGGACTGCTGTCGGTTAACGTGTACGACGCCGCAGGCAACAAGGTGGATCGCAGTGTGCACATTTCCGAGTTGTCGGCCGACATGGCCGAACTTGGCAATTACCGCCACTTTATGCAAAAGGAGATCCACGAACAGCCGCGTGCATTGACCGATACGCTGCTGATCGCCGTTGCGCAGGATCATATCCAGCCCGAATGGTTTGGTTTCGATGCGGCTGAAATACTGGGCAAAGTGGATGCGGTCACCTTCCTTGCCTGCGGCACCAGCTTCCATGCAGCGAAAGTGGCCACTTACTGGCTGGAGGAAATCGCGGGCATCCCGGCGCATGCCGAAGTCGCCAGCGAATACCGCTATCGCACCTCGGTGCCCAACCCCAACGCGCTCGTTGTCACTATTTCCCAGTCGGGCGAAACCGCCGACACCTTGGCCGCGCTCAATCATGCCAAATCGCTCGGCCAGGACAAAACCCTGACCATATGCAACGTGCCGGAGTCTGCACTCACCCGCGCCTCGCGCCTCAAATTCCTGACCCGCGCCGGCCCGGAAATCGGCGTTGCCTCGACCAAAGCCTTTACCACCCAACTGGCCGGCCTGTTTTTGCTGACGCTGGTGCTCGCCAAGCTACGCGGTAGATTGACGCCCGCTCAGGAAGTTGAACATCTCACTGCGCTGCGCAGCCTGCCGAACAAGCTGCAGCAAGTGCTGGAGCTTGAACCTGAGGTGGAAGCCTGGTCACATCGCTTCGCCAACAAGAATCACGCCTTGTTTTTAGGCCGCGGCGTGCATTATCCGATTGCGCTTGAAGGCGCGCTCAAGCTGAAAGAGATTTCCTACATACACGCCGAAGCTTATCCGGCGGGTGAGCTCAAGCATGGGCCACTGGCGTTGGTGGACGAAGACATGCCGGTGATCACGATTGCACCCAACGATCAGTTGATCGGAAAACTGAAATCGAACCTGCAGGAAGTGCGCGCGCGGGGCGGAGAGCTCTATGTCATCGCTGACGGCGATGTGGGCATTGAGGAATCCGAGTTCGTGCATGTCATCAAATTGCCCGGTGGGCATAATGGTGCACTGTCGCCGATATTGCATACGGTTCCATTGCAGATGCTGTCGTATCACGCGGCGCTGCAAAAAGGCACCGACGTGGACAAGCCACGCAATCTGGCGAAAAGTGTGACGGTTGAATAAGGTTTGAGCCGGCAGCGAATGCTTAGCCAAGCAATAGAACGCCTAAATCGGCTGCTGCCGCTCAAAGCACGACAGAACAAGCTCAGCGAATCACTAAAGACATTACACCAGGCGGTTATCCAATCGCTGGTGATGCGCGGTTGCCCACTAAGTCGATCCGAGATTGCCGAGCAGGTTGGCGAAGACAAAGTGGATACAGCAATAGCTCGACTCGAACACGACGACCTGGCTGTGTTGTCCGCAGATCGAAGGCAGATCGTGGGCGCCTACCCGGTCACGCTAGAACCCACCCAGCATAAATTGCATGTTAGCGGTCGCACCATTTATGCCATGTGCGCACTCGACGCATTGTCAGTGGGCCCCATGTTTGAGTTGCCGGTGGAGATCCGGTCGCGCTGCCGTGTCAGTGCCGAATCGGTTTATATCAAACAGGATGGCATGCACATCCTGGCAGCAATTCCGCCGTCAGTTCGGGTCGGGGTGCGCTGGCAAATGCCATCAGGCGATCATGCCGCCCACAGCCTGTGCATGGAGATGGTGTTTTTAAAGGACGACACAACAGCAGCGGTCTGGCACGACGGTGATCTGGATCGTCATGGCGTGTTTTCCTTGGAGGAAGCGGTTCAATTCGGCGCGGGTTTTTTCAGACCGTTGCTTGTTTAGACTATCGTGCCCAACAGCAACTTTTCAGCCAGGTCTTGCCGCTGTAACGGGTGAGCAGGATTGTGGCAGAAAGCGAAAAGCAGGGGCGAAAGGCAAGACGGTATCTGACACTGGGTCCCGCGAGGCATTGCATTAAGGTACGGGCGTAGACAAGCCACGCAAACTGGCGAAAGTGTGACGGTTGAATA
>JAAFGW010000207.1 GCA_010365175.1 Sulfuriferula multivorans
GCAAGGCACAGAAAACGGTGGTCATCCCCGATCCGTACGCCTTTTCCAGATACATGACAATGCCGCCGGACGAGGGATAGGCGTTGGACATTTTTATGTAGGAGTAGGCGCTGAAAGCGACCACTATCGCCGCCACCAGAAAGGCGATGGGAAACAGCTCGCCCGCCAGTTCGGCCACCTGTCCGGTCAACGCAAAGATGCCGGCACCGATCATCACGCCGGTGCCCATTGCGATAGCGCCGGTAAGCTTCAAACTGTTTGCTTTATATGCTTCCAAAGATGGTCTCCATTGTTGGCACGGTATAAACCCTTAGCGGACTCACAAATACCGCAGGTAAAACAGGTAGAGCCTTTCGAACATATTTTTTACACCAATCAATTTCTTCGAATGTCGGGGAAAGAGGTTCCAGAACGGTGGTTTGTTATCCGCGGCCCGGTGCAACCACAGGGCATCATTCTCCATATTGAGAATGCAAGAGAGTTCATACCGGTAAGTACTGGTAGGCGACATACCGTTAATCACAGCCTGCATGTTCTTTGCCGCAGCCTGGGAGCGAAACTGCGCCATATGCGCCTGGTGCGGTACCCACGGCGGCGGATTTTCATGATTGGCGCAATCCCCGGCGGCGAAGACATGGCTCAGCCCTTTTACCTGTCCGTATTTGTCCACATCGATTTGCCCGCCGGCGGACACGGAAAGACAGGATTCCCGAACCAGCCGGGAACCGGTTATCCCGGGTGAATACAGCACCAGATCCACCCGGTGAAATGCCCCGTCTTTATCACGCATTCCGCCCGCGACAAATTCGACCGGTTCGTATCCGTAGTCAAGAATGATCCCCCGTTCACGCATCCGGTCGGTGATCGCGCCGGTCTCGCCAGGATCGATATCCGGCGAGAAAAAGTGAATTTCGAAATTGTCCCGTACACCTCTTTCTTTCAATGCAAAATCCAGCAGGCAGGCACACTCATACATCTGCCCGCCGCGACCGGCAGCGAAACCATCCCGGTGGTTGATCTTGAATCCCAGATAAATGATCCCCTCGCTCATGGATTCGAGTCGACTCATAAATGTTTCCATCTCATCCGGACCGTTACACGGCGAGAGGGTGTTTTCTTTCGTGCCGGGGATATCGGCCTCCAAAAAAGCCGGGCCGATGCCCAGAAACAGCGCATCATTTTTATAGGTTTCCCCGTTAGCGATAACGGTTCTGCCGCCATCGCGTATGTCGGTGACCACGGCATCGACAAAACGAATATTTCTGCGTCTCAGAAACGGGCGGATATCAATGCACACATCGCTCCTGCTCTTTTTCCTGGTGATGAATTCCGGTATCGCAGGAAAGTAGGTGAAACTGCCATTACCTATCAACGTAATATCGTATCGGGAATACATTCGGCGAATGAACCCGGCAAAAAATGGAAAAAACGGCAACGCGAGAAAGTATTGAATAAAGAACAAGGACGCGAATCCGTTGCCAATGATGATGACCTTTTTTTTCATGTTCTGAATTCAACTCCTACGTGCATTGCAGCAAGGCATAGTCACCCAGCCAAGGTGATATTTGATGGCGCCATACCGGGTGTCGTGGTTCATGATGCCTTCCCGGACGACACATCCTGCAGCCAATCCCGCGTCTGCGGCAGGAAGTGGACCAGCCCCTCCAGCACGCCGGCGCTGTAGTTGCCGTTCATGCCGAGCAGGCCACCGTGCGCCAGATATAAACAATCGCTGTGTCCCGCGGCCTGCACCTGCTGCAAGGCCTCGTCGCGCACGTCGTCGCGGGCATTTTTGACCAGCACCGCCTGCAGGCCGCTGGTCAGTGCGGGCAGGTCGTTCCCGCTGTCACCGGCAAACACCGTCTGCTCGGGTGTGAAGCCCTTGTGCTTCATCAGAAATTTGATCGCGTGCAGCTTGGTGGCGTGCTCCGGCAGCACGTCTAGCAGACCGGTATCGGTCGCTTCGTCAATACTCCAGATCAGGCTGGCGCGGATACCCTCCGCATCCAGGCGCTGGCGCATCTGGCTGAGCAGATGATCCCGCTCGGTGTCCGCCGGGGCGTAATAGCTGAGCTTGAAGGTGTTCTGTTTTTCTGCCTCCTGCAACCGCAGCAATTCGATGTCGGCAAACCATGCCTGCAGATCTTCCCGGGTTTTGCCACGCCAGTCGGGGGCGATTTCTTCGTACCAGCTGTCCCAGGGACGCCAGTGACCGTCTTCGATGGCATAAATCGTCGTGCCGACATCGCCGATGGCATAGTCGGGCACCGGCAGGTCATACTCTTCAATGGCCTGCATCAGCAGTGCCTGGTGACGGCCGCTGACGTAGGCGAGGGTCAGCTCGGGCCGTTCGGCCAGACGCTGCAATAGACGCCGCGCCTCGGGCGATTCAGGCTGCGGGCCGTTGGGCAGCAGGGTGCGGTCCAGATCCGAGCACAGCAGAATGTCACTTTTCATCATCGCTTATCCTGAAAACAGGTTGTCCGTTCAACGCATGGTGACCGATGACCGCGGCGGCGGCACTCCAGCCCTGGTGCCGGGTGCCGCCGGGCGTGAACTTTTGGCCGTGGACGAATTCGGGGAAGCCCCAGGCCTCGCCGTCCATCGTCAGGCTATTGGCCTGATGTATCGCCTGCAGATACTTTTCGGCTTGTTCGGTTCGCTGCCGCCGCGCCAGATCGGCGACATAAAAGCCGGTGACCATGGGCCACAGGCCGCCGTTGTGGAACTCATAGGGCTTGTTCTTGAAGTTATAGGAGAACATCACCTGCAGGTCTTCCCAGTCCGCGTCCACGGGTTCGATGACCGGATGAAACGCGGGCAGCAGCAGCAACTCGTCATTGACAACCTCCGCGGCGAGGAATTCGTCCACCTTGCTGCGCTGTGCGTCATCGGCGACATCCAGCAGCGAGACCAGCACATTGGCGAAGGCATCGAAACGATAGCCGTAACCGGCGGGCGAGAAGAAGGGCATCCAGTGCCGGTCCGCACAATGCGGTGAGGCGGCAGCGCGTCCCTTTTCGTACAGCACCTCGTGATAGACGTCGGCGGGCGGTTTTTTGGCATCATCGAACCAGTAATTGGCGCGGATGAGATGGCCCAGGCGGCTGATTTTTTCATTAAGGACGTGGTCGCTCGAACCGTGCACCGCGGCGTGCATGCGCGCCAGCGTACGCTGGGTCTGCAGGTATAGCAGCTGATCGTAGAGAACATAGCCATTGTGCAGGTACTCGTCGGCCCAGTCGCCGGTCAGCGGGATATACAGCAGACCACGGTTGTTGAATTCCCAGGCGCCGAGCAAAAAGTGCACCTTCTCGATGGCGGGCAGCATGTTTTCCAGAAATTTATCATCGCCCGTCGCCAGCCAGTATTCGCCGCAGCCGATGATGAACCAGAGATTGGCATCGACGCGGCCGGTAGTGCCACCGTAACTGATGCGTTGCGTCGCAGTATCGACATTGCTGGGGATCTCGCCATGCGGCCCCTGATATTGCGCCAGCGTTTCGAAGGTTTTGCGCGCCGTCTCGATGAGCCCGCTGTCCCGCGTGAGTAACGCCGCCAGCGAGATAATCGTGCCGTCACGGCCCCAGATACGCTGGTAGTTGTCGTGGCTGCTGGGGCTGGCGACGAAACCGTCCGGCGTGGCGCAGTCGCGGAGCAGCGCCAGCGCTTTCGCATAAGCTTCGCCGAAATCGGAAGCGGAATTATTTTCTATATTCATGTCTATGCTCATGGATGATCTTTCAGCCTCCTTCTTCGCTCTGGGCCGCGGTTGTTTGCGCGCGAACAATCGCCGTGCGCTTGCGACGGGCTACACAATGTATCGGTCCCAGCCCGCATAGGAATCCTTGATCTTGCCGCGCGGGATTGCCAATGCAATCAGCAGCACTCCGCAGATCACGCCATTCCAGATTGCTAGCGGTGAGGCGATACCATCGAGCAGCCAGGGTGCCGCGATCAGCCAGGCGCCAAACGGGATGTTGATGAAGCGAATGGCGCGCCCGACCTCGGCCCAGGCGATGATCGAGAACGTCACCACCAGCAGGCCGATCAGGTGATCGCTGTCGGCCATGGCGCCAAAGCTATCGAAACTGGGCCGGGTGAAGGTGAGCCAGACACCGATCGCGATGCTGAGCGTCAGCGTCCAGGGATAGGTGACGCCGCGCGTCGCCTGGGCCCACTGTTCGCCGGGGCTGGCGGCGAGCCCTTTGGATGTGTCATCGCTGCCGCCTTCCATCGCATCGCCGGTCCAGAAGGTGCGCCAGAACGGCTTGCCTTGCTTGCGCGCCCCTACCAGGAACTGGCCCATGGCGACAAACTCGTTGAGCGAATACGGAATCATCACCGCCATCGCGAGTGCGGCGATCAGGCACAGCGTGCACCAGGTGCCGATCACGATCGGCTGGACGATGACAAAATAGATGCTGACGACACCCAGCGGCAGAACCAGGATGGCCAGCCCCAGCACCATCCATGGCATGGTGCGCCAGCGCGTCTTGCCAGCCATCCATATCATCACCAGCTCGAGCGTATAGACGATAGCGCCCAGGGCACCATCGGCAATCGGCCAGGCCTTGGACATATCTGATGTGATGATGGTCTCGGTGCCGTTCATCACACCCTTCATGTCACCGCTGCCGGCGAAGAACGGTTCCCAGACGTTATCGATGTGGCCGAGCTGATAGGCGCCGAGGACGCGCGCGATCAGAAACCCAATCAGAGCGAGTACAGCGATCGGCATGCGCTGTAACCAGCTTGCCGGCGTATAGGCCCAGCCCGGCGGTACGTCCGGCTTGCCCATCATGCCGGCCATGCTCATGCCCGGCATCATCGGGATCAGCACCGACAGCGCGATCACCAGCATACCGACCAGTGTCCCATTGGCATAAGCCTCCGGCAACGGCGTCCAGAACACCAGCGGCGCAAACAACAACCACAGGCCGACGAAAGCGTTGGCCCACTGCGCCCAGGGATTGCGGCGCCACGCATCCGCGGACAGCACACTGAAAACAATTACCAGGATGCCGCTGATGACATCGCTCCAGATCATCAGCAGGTTGCGCAACTCGAACGACGCCAGCCCGCGATCGGCCATCACCTGTAACTGGTTGGCGTCGGGAGCGAAGTCGCTCATGTAGCCAAGCGTGAACGGGCTGGTCAGCAGCCAGAAGCCGAGCATCAGGTTGAGATAGTGCGGCCACAGCATCTTGCGATGGTCTTCGACCATCATGTCCGGATGTTCGCCATCATGCGGCTTCGCACCGCCGCGCGGCACCAGAGTCATGCCGCACTTGGGGCAATTGCCCGGTTCGTTTGTCACGACCTCGGGGTGCATCGGGCAGGTGTACTCCACGGACTCCCCGTCCGACATCGCGAGGTCATGGTCGGCATGTTCGCTATGTTCGCTATGTTCGCTATGTTCGCTATGTTCGCTATGTTCGCTATGTTCTTCGGACGAGGCGGTGCGCAGTTCCAGCGCCATGCCGCACTTGGGGCAGCGGCCCGGTTCGCTGGCCACCACTTCGGGGTGCATCG
>JAAFGW010000208.1 GCA_010365175.1 Sulfuriferula multivorans
ATCCGGCCTCGACCTCAACACTCGATGACTTGTTCAACGGAGAATTCATTCCGGTCATTGATGATGCGCGTGAACCGCGACAAGCCAGGCGGATTGTGGCGTGCAGCGGGCGCGTCTGGTTCGACCTCGAGGCCCAACGTGAAACGCTTGGTCTGGAGGACGTTGCCTTGGTACGGATCGAGCAGCTTTACCCCTTTCCTGAACAGGCATTTCGTGCCGTTCTGGACGCTTATCCGCAAGCCGAAACATTTATCTGGGCACAAGATGAGCCAATGAACCAGGGCGCATGGTTTCAGACGTTGCATCACCTGAATCACTGCGCCCCAGGTGGTCGCAGTTTTCATTATGCCGGCCGGCCTGCTGCTGCCGCGCCAGCCTCGGGTTACGTTTCGCGCCACCGGGCTGAGCTCGAAGCCCTGCTCAAAGATGCTCTGGAAACTCAATATGAAGATTGATGTGCGTGTCCCTACCTTGTCCGATTCTGTTTCAAGCGGCACTTTGCTGCCCTGGCGCAAGCAGATCGGCGATCAGGTCGCTCGAGATGAAACCTTGGTGGATCTGGAAACCGACAAGGTGATTCTGGAAATTCCGTCGCCTGCATCCGGCAGGCTAATCGATTTGCGCCAGAGCGAAGGGGCCGTCGTCAAGGCCGACGAGGTGGTGGCTGTGATCGAGACGGATGATCAGGCTGCGACGACGGTTCCGAAGCAGCCAGCGCTCACGGTCCCGCCCCAAGATCCGCCCGCGGCTGTAGTAGAAACAGCCACGGCTGAAAAGGCCGTCATCGACGTGCCCGTTAAAGCGCAAGCCGTTGTGCCATCTGCAAAGCCGAGCGACCCGCTGTCCCTGAAAACCGCAAATGAAACCACGACTACGCCGGGTGAAACCCGTCGCGAACCGATGTCCCGGTTACGAACGCGCGTGGCAGAACGTCTGGTCGCCGCGCAGCACACGGCAGCCATGCTCACCACCTTTAATGAAGTGAACATGGCTTCCGTCATAGACCTGCGTCAACGCTTCAAGGGCGAGTTCGAAATCAAGCATGGCGTCAAGCTGGGCTACATGTCGTTCTTCGTACGTGCCGTATGTCAGGCGCTGGTGCAGTTTCCCATTGTTAACGCATCCATCGATGGGTCCGACATTGTCTGGCCGGCTGATGTCGACATTGGCATCGCCATTTCCAGCCCGCGCGGACTGGTGGTGCCGATCCTGCGTCGCGCGCAGACCTTGTCGTCAGCACGGATCGAAGCGGGCATTGCAGACTTCGGACTGCGTGCGCGAGATGCCAAACTCACGCTTGATGACCTTTCGGGCGGCACATTCTCCCTTACCAATGGCGGCGTATTTGGATCACTGCTTTCCACGCCCATCCTCAATCCGCCACAGTCCGCCATCCTCGGCATGCACACCATCCAGGAACGGCCCATCGCTGAAAATGGTCAGGTGGTTATCCGGCCCATGATGTATCTGGCCCTAACCTATGACCATCGCCTGATAGATGGGCGCGAAGCTGTGCAGTTTCTGGTTGCAGTCAAGGCTGCGCTGGAGACACCCGAGGCCTTGTTGTCGGCTGTTTAGAGCCTGTAACGAAATAACATGGACATTTGGCCGCTGGATTGGGATGCGATGCCAGGCGCGGAGTGCGCCGTGTGGCGAGCCACACAAGCGATTCGCAACGATGCAGCGCGCCCAAGCCCAGCGAGTCAAATGTTCATGTTATTGAAGAACAGGCTCTAAGGTCGATGATGCCGGCTTGAATGATCCTAGCTGAAACCCCAAAACAAACCATGTCCCACCCTACTCAAAACCTCATCGAAGTCAGCGACCTGCATTTTTCGTATGAGGACAATTCCGTACTCAAAGGTATCAATCTCAGCATTCCACGAGGCAAGCTGGTGGCCATACTGGGTGTGAGTGGCTGTGGCAAGACCACGCTTTTGCGCCATCTGGGCGGCCAACTCAAGCCATCTCAAGGCAGCGTGACCTTTGATGGGCAGGTGGTGCATGAACTGAACAATAATGATCTTTACGCTATTCGTCGCAAGATGGGAATGATGTTTCAGGTTAGCGGGTTGTTCAGCGATTTATCAGTGTTTGAAAATATTGCTTACCCAATGCGCGAGCATACTGATCTGCCGGAGGAACTCATTCATGACCTGGTCTTGATGAAACTCCACGCCGTGGGTTTGCGTGGGGCGCATGCAATGCGCACCAGCGAGCTATCGGGTGGCATGGAGCGGCGTGTGGCTCTGGCCCGGGCGATTGCGCTCGATCCCATGCTGATCATGTACGACGAGCCTTTTGCGGGTCTTGATCCGATCTCGCTTACGACTATTGCCAGCTTGATCAGGCGCCTCAATGATGCGCTCGGACTGACCTCGATTGTGGTTACGTACGATGTATCGGAATCGCTCAAGGTCGCCGATTATGTCTATTTCATTCACGATGGCGTGGTGGTGGCTGACGGCAATGCGGCTGAACTGGCCGATTCAACCGATCCGTTTGTCCGTCAGTTTGTCGATGCCAAGCCCGATGGCCCGGTGGCGTTTCAGTACCCAAGCCAGCCATTCGGGGAAGAATTAGAGATCAGCCGCCCCTTGCCCGGATAATTGCTGCCTGCCTGCGTGCAGTATTTGGGCAGCATGAGGTTCAGATAAACTGGAATAGGCCGATATTTCCTTTATTGAATCGAATGAAATGAACTAACGGTGATCCGGATATACCCCCTCGCAAAGAAGCATAAGCGTGAGCTTTCCTTCAGCCCATAACAAGGTCGACAGCATTGACTATGCGGCCCTGCGTGCGTTGGTGGTGGACGACTACCCTGGCATACGCAGTGCATTGCGGCTGACGCTGTCCAACTTCGGCGTGACCAAGGTTCAACTGGTGTCTAACGCTGCCGAGGCTATCTATCAGGTTAAACAAGGGCATTTCGACTTCATCCTGTGCGATTTCAACCTGGGTGATGGCCGTGATGGCCAGCAACTGCTCGAAGAGTTGCGCCATAGCCAACTGATTTCCGTCAAGACTGTCTTCATGATGGTAACGGCGGAGTCTTATTACGAAAAAGTGGCTGCAACAGCCGAGCTCGCGCCGGATGACTATATGATCAAACCGTTCAGTGCAGAGCTCCTGCAAGGTCGACTGGACGGCATTCTGCTCAAAAAACGGGCATTTAAAGAGGTCTACCGACATTATCTGGCTCAAAACCTCGAAGCGGCGATAACGGCTTGCAACCAACTGGTCCTCGACAAACCGAAATACGTGGTGGATGCGTTGCGATTCAAAGGCGAGTTGCTGGTCACGCTGGGGCGTTTTGAGGAAGCCGAAGCGCTCTATCAACAAGTGATTAAAATGCGCGCCATTCCGTGGGCACGTTTGGGTCTTGCCCGCGCGTTTCACCTGCAAAAAAAAGATGATGCCGCCGAAGAAGAACTGCGTGATGTGCTGGACAAGGCCCCGGAAATGGTTGCAGCTTATGACCTGCTCTCGGATGTATGTTTGTCAAAAAAGGATCTATCCGGCGCTCAGACTGCGCTGCAACAAGGGGTGGCTATTTCAGGAAAGACCGTTCGTCGACAGCAGAAATTAGGCGAGATTGCCCACGCTAACGGTGATCTGGATACCGCAAGTGTTGCATTTTCCAATGCACTGGAAAAGGGACGGCATTCCATCTTTATCACCCCGTCCGATTTTGGCAATCTCTGTCGGGTGCAGTTAGAACAGGGTGATCTTGATGGCGCTGCCACCACGCTTAAACGAAACAAAAGCACTTTGCAGTCGAGCCCGGAGGGTAAGCTGGTGACAGCGGTTACCCAGAGCATGGTGCATACCCAGACGGGCAAGTTGGAAGAAGCCGTCAAAGCATTGGATACCGCTGCGGAGTTGCGTGCTGCGGGCACACGTGGCGATGCGCAGATGATGCTGGATCTGGCGGGTACCTGCATGGCCAGTGGTCGTTTTGATGAAGCCGATGGCATTGTTGCCGAAGTGGCAAAAAATGCCCACGACAGTGAAGCGCTATTGGCCAAAGCCCGAAAAATTTACGACGCAGCTGGCCGAAGCGATGTGGGAACAGGGGTGCTGGCTTCGGCCACCACTGGTGTGCGCCAGCTCAACAATGAAGGCGTGGTGCTGGCGCAGCGTGGCGACTATAAAAATGCGGTCGACAAGTTGATGACAGCTTGCAGCGAAGCACCTTACAACCCACGCATCATGATGAACGCCGTATGGGTCATACTCAAATACATCGACCAGGTCGGCATGGATGAAACCATGATCGAAGCTGCGCGCGGCCATCTGGCCGAAGCAGAGCGACAGGCGCCGGGTCATGGCCGTTTGTCTGGCTTACGTCTGCAACTGAAAGAAGTCGAAACCCGTTTTGGCGTCAACCGGGCGAGCTCAGCATGAAATTGGAAGGCAGCGATTTCTATGCGGCGCTGATTCATGAACTCAAGAACAACCTGGGCTTGCTGTCCATGACAATCGACAGCATTCCGACGCAGGGTGACCCAACGCATGATGAGCCAATTGATTCAGCAAGGCTGCAGTGCCAGGAAGTGGTCGACAGACTGCAGCAGGCACTGTTGATTTACAAAGCATCCAATCAGCCCATTCAACCCAATATCGATGCCTATTCTCCGCATGATCTGCTCGATACGATCAAGGCGCGGGCTGTATTCCTGTCGCGCGGGCGACTCCAGGTCCAGGTCGAAATAGCATTGGATACACCAGAAATATGGTTTTTTGACCGCGACCTGATCGAGATGGCCTTGATCAATGCCATTCATAACTCCCTGAGCCACGCGCGCGCTGGCATCAGCATCAAGGCGAAATTGATTGAGGGCTGCCTGGCATTGATCGTGCGCGATGACTCGGCGGGATATCCTGAACACATCCTGGCCAGCGTGGAGACAAACAGGTCATATCGTGCCAGTGGAACAGGTCTGGGCCTGCAATTTTCCAGACTGATTGCGCAGAGCCACCAGAATCAGGGTCGCACCGGTGAACTCAGATTGCACAATGATGCGGGTGCAGTGTTTTGCCTGCTTTTACCCTGAGCAGATAGCTTGGAATTTCTCCGCTAATCCTTTACCAGGCCCACCGTTGATTCAGCGGTCGTTCTGTGGATGTCAATCTGAACCACACAATATTCATTCTGCTCGTCGATAGGCG
Source organism: Sulfuriferula multivorans (assembly GCA_010365175.1). GTDB lineage: Bacteria > Pseudomonadota > Gammaproteobacteria > Burkholderiales > Thiobacillaceae > Thiobacillus. The sequence goes on from JAAFGW010000208.1 coordinate 5,176, forward strand.
AGGGGTCATCCGCGCAATTGCAGCCAGAAATCACACCCGTATAAAAAATACCGGCTCTGACGCGGATGCATTCAGCTTCCTCCGTGACACCGAGGATCATTACCTGAATGGGCCGCTCCGAGACATGGCTGGTTGCCGCCAAACCTTGTTGCAACGGCAGGTGTTGCCCATCGAGTTGTTCAACTTCCTGTTTGAACACATCTCCGAACTCGGACGAGGCCCAGGCATTTAAGGATTCAGGTAGACGTAACATGTCTCGGCTATACGCTAATCAGCACCCTGCGGTGGTAGATGAAAAACATCAGAATGAACAGTGTTATCAGCCAACCGATAATGAAGATTGTCATGGCGTGTTT
>JAAFGW010000209.1 GCA_010365175.1 Sulfuriferula multivorans
AGAGTTCGCCCAAATGCAAGGCGCGGAAAAAATTTCGCAGCGCCGCATATGATTGATATGTTAGCAAGCCCGCAAGGGATACCGTCCCCGGTCAGACCGGGGACATAAAATTTTTTCCGCAACGCAGCAGTTGGGATTTATGCCCTTTTCGGGTATGAAATCTGGATTTTTAGAGGTGCCCTTAAATCAGAAACAGTGAAGCACCCATTGTGCGCAATTCAGCGCGTCGTGCAAGCGCATCGGGACACAGGACGGCGACCTGCGCCCAGAAGCGTGGCGAATGATCGAGATGAACAAGGTGCGCGAGCTCGTGCGCCGCAACGTAATCGATCAGCGTAAGCGGCGCCTGCACCAGCCGCCAGTTAAGCCGGACATGGCCACGCTGGGTGCAGCTACCCCATTGCGTCTGCGCGTTGGATAGCGCAAAACGGCTGGGGGTGCGCCCCAGTTTCTGCGCGATACGGCCGAGCCGCCACGCTAAAAATCGTTCTGCTCGCCCGCGCATCCAGTCTCGGATCAGGGCGTTGGTATCGGCATCGTACGGCGCATCGATACGCAAAGTATCGCCCTGTCGACGCACCTCGCTAAACAACGCGGGGCGGATGTCGAGCCTGAGTGTTCGTCCAAGATAACGCACTGCGTTGAGGGGTTCAGCCGCAGCTTGTGGTGTGCGCAGTTGCATGCGCGTCCAGGCTCGGGTGAGCCAGCTTTGCTGCTGAATCACGTAGTGTTCAATTTCACCGCGCGGCGTACAACTGGGTGCGTGAATACGCACTTCGCATGCGGTGACCGTCAATCCCAGCGTGCGGCGGCGGCGTGAACGACGCAGCTGATACGGAATGGCGGCGTCACCAATCTGTAGAACGCCGCTATTGGCGCGCGGCAGCAGGGGGCAACCTCGTCATTTCGCCTTCTATCCAGGCTTCCACTTCACGCGTGAGATCAGCCGCGCTTTTGCCGGCAGTTTCGATCGCCGGGCCAATGCTGACCGTGACCGTTCCGGGGCGTTTGATAAAGGCATTTTTCGGCCAGACTTCGCCAGCGTTGTGCGCCACGGGCACGATGGGGGCACCGGAGTCCGCCGCCAGCCAGCCACCGCCGATTCCGTAGCGGCCTTTCTCGCCCGGCGCGATACGCGTGCCTTCGGGAAACACCAGCACCCAGAATCCCTGCGCGAGCTTGTCCTTGCCCTGGCTGACGATCTGCTTCAGCGCCTCGCGGCCGGCGCCGCGGTCGATGGCGATGGGGGAAAGCATGCGGAACGCCCAGCCGAAAAACGGTACCTTCAGCAGCTCCTGTTTGATCACCGGCGAGATAGGTGGGAACAGACACAGAAACGCAACCGTTTCCCAGGCCGATTGATGCTTGGCCAGAATGATGGAAGGCTGTGTCGGAAGGTTTTCGGCGCCCAAAATCACATACTTGATCCCCAGCACCCAACGCGCCAGCCAGATCACCATGTGGTTGTAGCCGGTAATAAGCTGGTAGCGCACATGCGCTGAAAACGGGAAGCTGAACAAGGCCACCACACTGAAAAACAGCGTCAGCACGGTCTGCAAGACCGCAAAAATCACCGAGCGGAACAGGTTCATGCCACTGCCGCAAGCAGGTATTCGACTGCCTCACTCAAATTGGTGAATACCGGGGTGTTCTCGGGCAAGCCGCCCACCTGCAGGGTTTTCTCGCCCTTGCCCGTTCTCACCAGAAATGGCCGTGCGCCCACGCTGGCCGCTGCCTGCAAATCACGCAGCGAGTCACCAATCGAGGGCACTCCAATCAGGTCGCGTCCATACCGTGTGGCGATCTCGTTAAACAGCCCCGTTCTGGGTTTGCGGCAGTCGCAGTCCATATCCGCAGAATGGGGGCAATAAAACACCGCCTCGATGCGCCCACCCGCTTGCGACACCGCCTTGTGCATCTTGGCGTGGATGGCATTCAGCGTCGCCATCTCGAACAGACCGCGCGCCAGTCCCGACTGATTCGTTGCCACCACCACGCGCCAGCCTTCGCGCGTCAGCCGCGCGATCGCTTCCAGACTGCCGGGAATGGGCTTCCATTCTTCCGGTGACTTGATGAACTGGTCGGAGCCAATATTGATAACGCCGTCGCGGTCGAGAATGATGAGCTTCATAGTGTGAGTTTAAGCGGCCAGGCGGGAGATGTCAGCCACCCGGTTCATGGTCTGGTGCAACTGGTTCAACAAGGCCAGTCGGTTAGCCTTCAGCGCGGGATCATCGGCGTTGACCATCACGCCGTCAAAGAAGGCATCGACAGGGGCTTTGAGAGCGGCCAATGCTTGCAAGGAAGCAGTGTAATCGCCAGACGAAAACGCAGCATCGGCCGTGGGTACGATCTCACTGAGTGCTGCGAACAGCGCGGATTCCGCCGCTTCGACAAAGCGTGTCGGATCAATGGCACCGCCCACCTCGCCTTCGGCTTTTTTCAGGATGTTGCCGACGCGTTTGTTGGCGGCGGCAAGCGCGGGGGCTTCGGGCAGGGCTGAAAAGGCACGCACGGCGTTAAGCTGCTTGGGGACCAGTGCGACTTGCTCAGGCCGCATGCACAGCACCGCATCCACTTCGCTCGCGGTATAGCCCTGGTCCCGCATCGAGCCACTCAAACGGTCAAACACAAAGGTTTTCACATCAGTGCGGGCATCACCCAACATCCCAGACGGAAACGCAGAAAAAGCTGTGTTGACCAGATCAGTCAGACTCAAGGGCAACGATTTCTCGATGAGAATTCTCAATATGCCGAGCGCATGCCGGCGCAAGGCAAACGGATCCTTGTCTCCCGTCGGAATCTGCCCGATACCGAACAGGCCAACCAGCGTCTCCAGTTTGTCCGCCAGCGCCACGCATACACCGACGTCGTTGCGCGGCAACTCATCGCCTGAAAAACGCGGTTTGTAGTGGTCTTCGATGGCGAAGGCGATGTCTTCAGGCAAGCCATCGTGATGCGCATAATAGCGCCCCATGATGCCTTGCAGTTCGGGGAACTCGCCGACCATGTCGGTCAACAAATCAGCCTTGGCCAACAACGCTGCACGCTCAGCGTGTAACGCCAATTCCTCGTTGCCCAACATCTGACCCAGAGCACGGGCAATGGTCATCACCCGCTCCGCTCGCTCGCTCTGCGTGCCGAGTTTGTTGTGATACACCACCTTGGCCAGCCCCGCGACACGGGATTCGAGTGTTTTCTTGCGGTCCTGGTCGAAGAAGAACTTGGCGTCGGCCAAGCGCGGACGCACCACACGCTCGTTACCCTGAATCACCGCCGACGCATCGTCCGGCGAGATGTTGGACACAATCAAAAATTGGTTGGTCAGCTTGCCGCCTTTATCCAGCAGCGGGAAATACTTCTGGTTTGCCTTCATGGTCAGTATCAGGCATTCCTGCGGCACTTCAAGATAGGCCGCCTCGAATTTTCCAACCAGCACATTGGGGCGCTCGACCAGCGCAGTCACCTCGTCCAACAGCGCGTCGTCGTCGATCGGTGTAAAACCCGACGGTGCGGCAGCCGCCTGCAACTGGCGCACGATCTCGGTGCGTCGCTCGGCAAAGCTGGCGATCACCGCGCCGTCGTCTTTCATCTGGCTGGCGTAGCTGTCGGCACTTTGAATGGACACCGGATTGACGCATGCCTCGAAACGATGACCCTGCGTGTCTCGCCCTGCCTGTAGGCCCAGCACTGATACCGGCACGATTTCCGTTCCATGTAATGCGATCAGATTGTGGGCTGGTCGTACAAAATCAACAGTTTCCCAACCGTCACCAGACGGATTGGGATATGTCATTATTTTTGGGATAGGCAGCTTCTCTAGCGCTTCCTCAAGAGCGCCTCCCAATCTGATGAACAAATTGCTTCCAGCAGCCAAATCCTCGCGATGCTTAATAACTTGCTTCCCACCATCCTCTTCAACAAAAACTCGTTCATCCATCAACCATGCAATGTCTACTTCATCGTGATACATGGAACGCAAGCGTTTCAATAAAGGAGCTTTAGGTTTACCGTCCTCGTCTAGACCTACCGACGCAGGCATAAGTGTTTTTGGCGGTTGAGGACGAGGCTGCGAAACCAGTCGCACACCTGTGATGTGCACGGCTAGCCGTCTAGGTGTGGCAAAGCTTGTCAACTCGGAGTTCGGCTCCAAAAAGTCATTCAGCTCCAAACCTTCAAACACTTTCGAGGCAAATGCATCACCCAGCTTTTTCAATGCCTTGGGAGGCAATTCCTCGACAAAGAGCTCGACCAGCAGGCTTTGCGTGCTCATGCGGCCTCCTTCTTCGCGAGTTGCGCGTTGACTTCATCCGCCCAGGCTTTGGGCGCCATCGGAAAGCCGAGTCGCGCACGGCTATCGAGATACGCTTTCGCCACCGCACGCGCCAGATTGCGAATCCGGCCAATGTAGGCTGCACGTTCCGTCACCGAAATCGCGCCGCGTGCATCCAGCAGGTTAAAGGTATGCGCGGCTTTCAGCACCTGCTCATACCCCGGCAACGCCAGCTGCGCCGCAATCAGTTCCTGCGCCGTTTTTTCGTGCGCGCTAAACGCGGTCAGCAGGAAATCGACATCGCTGTGCTCGAAGTTGTAAGTCGACTGCTCGACCTCGTTCTGGTGATACACATCGCGATACGTCAGCCCCTCGGTCCACACCAGGTCGTACACACTTTCCACGCCCTGCAGATACATCGCGAGGCGCTCGAGGCCGTAGGTAATTTCGCCGGTGATCGGCTTGCAATCAATGCCGCCGACCTGTTGGAAATAAGTGAACTGCGTCACCTCCATGCCGTTCAGCCACACTTCCCAGCCCAGCCCCCAGGCGCCCAGCGTCGGGTTTTCCCAGTCGTCCTCGACAAAGCGCACGTCGTTTTTTTTCAGATCGAACCCCAGCGCTTCGAGCGAGCCGAGATACAACTCCAGAATATCCGCCGGCGCCGGTTTCAACACCACCTGAAACTGGTAGTAATGCTGCAACCGGTTGGGGTTGTCGCCGTAGCGCCCATCCTTGGGGCGGCGGCTCGGCTGCACGTAGGCGGCTTTCCAAGGTTCCGGGCCGAGGGCGCGCAGAAAAGTGGCGGTATGCGACGTGCCCGCACCGACTTCCATATCGTAGGGCTGCAGCAGCGCGCAACCGCGCTCGGCCCAGTAGCGTTGCAGGGTAAGGATGGTGTCCTGAAAGGTGGGTTTCACGGCAGATATAGCGGCTTTTCGGGAAAGTCGCATTTTAACGTGGTTGGAGGGGGTTTTCGTTGTTGGATGTTGCTGGAGACCGCGACGGGCGGATGATCGTTGGCTGGAGGGTAGCCCGGCGTCTAATTACTATCTCGGCGGTGCCGGGTGGGAATCAAAGTCAAACCCGGTTGGGTATGACTATAGAGTCTGTAAATTGAACTGTGTAACTGCTTTTTGACAAACTGGCGGTTTCCGCCCAAGGAGCAGACACATGAACCACAAACCTGAAACACTGG